>JBIPMR010000680.1:0-3081 GCA_044369025.1 Luteolibacter sp. | reverse complement strand
CCCGTGGCCTATCAGGCGATGGACCGCGCGACCGAACTCTGCATCAAGAGAACCAATCCGGAGCTCGAGATCGCCCACTGGCTGTTCGTCCTGAATGATACGGAAGACAACGATTGCTCGAAAATCGCTGCGCATTTCGGCGTCGAGCGCTCGCGCGTGCAGGCGGACTTGCTTCGCGCGCTCGACTCGCTGCCTCGCGGGGCAAGCCGGCTTTCCAACCTGTCGAAAATGCTCGTCGATGGACTCGAACTCGGGTGGGTGGCGTGCTCGCTCGGATTCGGCGAAGCGTCGTTGCGCTCCGGTCACGTGCTACTTGCCATTCTCAAGAACCCGGTGATGAAGACCTACCTGGGCGGGCTTTCCGGCGAGTTCCGCAAACTCAGTGCGGACCGCCTGGAACAGGAATTCCAAGCGGCGACGCAAGGCTCCGGTGAATCCGTCGCGGCCGCGCCGAGGGCGGTTTCCGAAGTCCAGCAGGCTTACAACGACACCGGGAAGTCGGCCCTCGACCGCTTTGCCGTTGATTGGACCGAGCGCGCGCGCCGCGGTGAGATCGATCCGGTGCTCTGCCGCGACGACGAGGTGCGCCAGCTCATCGACATCCTGATGCGGCGGCGCCAGAACAACCCGCTACTCGTCGGCGAGGCGGGCGTCGGCAAGACCGCAGTGGTCGAGGGGTTTGCCCTTAAACTCGCCAGCGGCGACGTGCCCGACGCGCTGCGCGACGTCAGCCTGAGGAATCTCGACATCGGATTGCTGCAAGCAGGAGCCAGCATGAAGGGCGAGTTCGAAGAGCGCCTCAAGAACGTGATCGAGGAAGTCCAGAAATCGCCCAAGCCTATCATTTTGTTCATCGACGAAGCCCACACCATGATTGGAGCCGGGGGTGCGGAAGGTGTCGGTGACGCGGCGAACCTGCTCAAGCCGGCGCTGGCCCGCGGCACCTTGCGGACGATCGGTGCCACGACGTGGGCCGAATACAAAAAATATATCGAGAAGGACCCGGCGCTGACCCGGCGCTTCCAACCTGTCAAGGTGGAGGAACCGACCGAGGAAAAATGCTGCCTGATGCTGCGGGGCGTGGTGGAGATCCTCGAAAGCCACCATGCCGTGGAGATCCGGCATGAAGCGGTGACCGCCGCCGTGAAGCTCTCCCACCGTTACATCCCGGCGCGCCAGCTTCCGGACAAGGCGGTAAGCCTGCTCGACACCGCCTGCGCGCGGGTGGCTCTCAGTCAAAGCTCGCCGCCGGCGGCAGTCGAGCGCAGCCGCGAGAACCTCGAGCACCTCGAAATGGAACTGGCAATCCTCCGGCGCGAGGCCGCTGCAGGCCGCGGCAACTCCGAGGCGATGGATGATATCTCCGCTTCCATCGAAAAGGGTACCCTCGGCCTGGCCGAAGTCGAGGCGAGGTGGCAGCAGGAAAAGGATTTGCTCGCCGCCATTTTGGAAGCTCGGATCGCGGCACGCGAGGCGGGTGGCGACAGCGCGTTGGTCGTGGAACTGGAAGACAAGTTGGTCGCCTTGCAAGGCGACTCGCCCTTGGTCCAGACCTGCGTGGATGAAGGCGCGGTCGCCCAAATCGTCGCCGACTGGACCGGTGTGCCGGTCGGCCGGATGGTGCGCGACGAGATCGAGTGCGTGCTGAACCTTGCCCAGCGCCTGACCTCGCGGGTCGTCGGCCAGAACCACGCGCTGGAGATGATCGCGAAGAGAATTCTGACTGCCCGCGCAGGAATCGACAACCCATCGAAGCCGATCGGGGTTTTCCTCCTCGCCGGCACCAGCGGGGTGGGCAAAACCGAAACCGCGTTGGCACTGGCCGAAACGCTTTACGGCGGGGAGGGCAACATGATTACCATCAACATGAGCGAGTTTCAGGAGGCCCACACGGTTTCCACTTTGAAAGGGGCTCCTCCCGGTTACGTCGGTTACGGCGAGGGCGGGGTGCTGACCGAGGCGGTCCGCCGCAGGCCCTACAGCGTGGTCCTCCTCGACGAGGTGGAAAAAGCCCACCATGATGTGCACGAGCTGTTTTTTCAGGTTTTCGACAAAGGCGTGATGGAGGACGGCGAGGGCCGCGTGATTGATTTCAAAAACACCATCATTCTGCTTACGAGCAATGTCGGCAGTGACCTGCTGATGACCCTCTGCAAGGATCCCGAGCTCGCGCCAGACCCGGCGACCCTGGCCGACGCGCTGAGGAAGCCATTGCTGGAAGTCTTCCCCGCTGCGCTGCTGGGCCGTTTGGTGACCATTCCATACTACCCCCTTTCGGATGGGACGCTGAAGCTGATCATCCGCCTTCAGATGGACCGCATCAAGAAGCGCATTGTCGAGCAGAAGAAGATCGCCTTCTTCTATCATGAGGATGTCGTCGATCACATTCTCGACCGCTGCCGGGAAGCCGAGAGCGGCGGCCGGGTGGTGGACTCGATCCTCACCAACAGCATGCTGCCCGACATCGGCCGGAGACTTCTCGAAGCGCTGTTCCGCGGCGATGAGATCAAGAGGATCGACGTGGTCGTCGAGGCGGGGGGATTTTCCTACGAGTTCAATTAGGAACCTGGGGGGGTGCCCGCCCTTGGCGGCGGGCGCGTCACCTGTTCAGGAGAAGCGCCTGCAGGTTTTTCTTGGAGGTTTCGTGGCCGCTGACTTCACCTTGCTTGAAATAATGGCGTGCGAGATCGGGATCCTTGCGGGTTCCGAATCCAATGGCGAAGCAAACCCCGAGGTTGTTGGAAGCGGTAAAGTAGTGCTCATTGGTTTTTTTCGAGCGGTTCCAGGATTCGGTGAACAACTGGAAGGCCCTCTTCTCGTCGGCTTCTGTGCCGATGCCGTGGGACAGGCACTGGGCCAGTAGATCGGTAGCTTTGAAGTGTCCCGAACTGCGGCCGATTTCAAGGGAGGCGACCGCCTGCTGCAGCATGGCGGACAGGGATGACTCCCTTAAAATCAATCCGCCGAGCCGGTAGTGGAGTTCCGGATCAGGGGCTGCGGTGATCGCGGCCTGATAGTAGTCGGCCGCCTTCTCCGGGTTGGGCTCCACGCCCTCGCCGCCCCACTCGTGGAGATAGGCAA
>JBIPMR010000078.1:0-9484 GCA_044369025.1 Luteolibacter sp. | reverse complement strand
GGATCCGGTCAAGGCCGCCGAAATGGCCGCCGGCATGGCGGATCCCAATTACAAACGCAGCGACACCGCCACCGCCCCCCGCACCGCGCAAAATCTCGGCTACACCGACACCCCCGCCACCGCCACCGTCCCGAAAACCGAGGCCGAGCTCAACAAGGAGGCCGATCTCGTCCAGAAAGCCGCCGAGGCCGCCGAGAAAAAGGCGGAAGCGGAGCGCAAATCCGCCGCCGAAAAAGCCAAGTCCCGCGCAGCAGCGCTGGAGGAATACAACCTCGACTCCGCGATCCTCTCCGCCCGCCTCAAAAGCGATGCCGCCAAGCTCGCCTCGCTCGAGCGCGAGAAGAAAATCCGCGAGGAAATGAAACGCCTGGAGAGTGCCGGCTTCACCACCGCCGAAGCCCGCAAACCCGCCGAGGCCAAAGTCGACGCCGAAGCCGCCGCCACCAAGAAAGAGGACGCCGCCAAGAAGGCCGAGGACGAGCGCCAGAAAATCCAGGACACCCTCCAAGGCAAGCTCGACAGCGCCCGCGACCAGATCGACGGCCAGCAATTCAGCTCCACCATCGGCTCGATCTCCTCCATGCAGCGCATCGGTGGCGGCGGCGGCGCCGTCGGCTCCGGCCTCGACTACGCCCGCCAGGCAGCCGACCTCCAACGCGAGGCCAACACCCTCATGCGCCAGCTCATCGAAGTGAGCCGCAACCCCGTCGAGGTCTGAATTTTGACAAGCCCCCTCAGCCATGCGCTTCGTCATCGACCTCGATACCCTGACCGTCATCGAATCCCTCACCGACAAGCGGCCGCTCATCGCTGCCAGCTCCAAGCGCGGTGACGGCGCATCCTTCGAGCTGATCTTCGCCCGCTCCGGCGTGGCCGAGCCGCTCGCCACCGGTGCCATCGTCAGCTTCGGCCTCAAGCCCAAGGGCAAATACGATGCCGACGCCGTCGTCTTCAGTGATGACTTCACCCTATCCGGCACCGGCGCTGCCGCCAAATACCTCGCCGACCCCAGCTTCAACACCACGCCGCTCAACGCGCTGTTTGCCATCGATGCGGACGAAACCAACGACCCGCCCTTCATCGACCTGATGGCGGAAATTACCTGGCGCACCACCGGCGGCGCGCCCACCAGCACCCAGACCTTTCCCTTCCGCGTCCACAACGACGTCCTGCGCGGCGACGAAGGCACCCCCACCAGCCTGCCCGATCCCGCCGACTGGATGCCCGCCGCGCTCACCCTCGCGACTGGGGATCCGACCACAGACGCAGGGATAACGATCAGCGGGATCGTAACCCCCTCGGCAGCCAACGGTTTCTACGCGCCCGCCGGGTTGGTCAACGGTTACCCGTCCTATGCCAAGGCGGGCTACAAAGTGTTTCGGACTACGGTGACCTACACCTGGATGCTGACGACCGACACGGTGCCGCTCGCAACCAACAAATTCGTCAGTAACGACAATGTGCCGACGCCGGGACAGGTCACCACATGGACGCCGATTACTACAAGCGTGGGTGTCCCGCTCATCACTGGCCAAACCCCCGTCGGCACCACCCTCGGCCAATCCCTCCAGGTGCTCGACACCGGCGCGTGGTATAAATGGGATGGCGAGGATTGGGAGCTTGAAGCCGCCGACCTTACCGCAGGCCCAGTCCGCAGCACCGCCGGAACCTCAAGCATCGCCGACGGCGCGCTGTCCATCGCGAAAACCTCGGGGCTGCAAGCCGCGCTCGGCAATATCATCTACGCATCAACCTACGGCGCATCCCCATCAGCAACCGCAGCCACGAACGTCATCGCGATTCAAGCTGCGCTGACTGCTGCCAATGCCGCAGGCGGCGGGATGGTGATCATCGACCAGGCCGGCGACTATCTGGTTTCATCTCTGCTCACCATCTATGCCAACACCCACTTGAAAATGGTCCCTGGCTCTGCGCTGAAAAAATCCGGCACGGCACGCGGCGAGGTGTTGCGGAATTATGGGGCGACCAGCGGAGTGACTGACGAAAATATCACGCTGGAGGGTGTGCGTATCAAATGCAACGCCCTATCCTCGCGTGATTCCTCGATCTCCGGGGTGATTTGCGAGGTGTTACTCTACCGCACCAAAAACCTCGTCATCCGCGATTTCCAAATCCGTGACCTGACAGCAATTCTGTTCGGGCTGCAGATCTGCTCTTGGGAGCATCTGTTTGTCGAAAATACCCATTTTGAGGGTGATAAAGACGGCATACACCTTGGCGCGGGGCGACATGGCCGGATCGTCGGCCTGCGCGGCGACACTGGCGACGACCTGCTAGCGATCAACGCGCATGATTGGGCGATTGCCAATCCGACCACCGGAGATATCACGGACCTCACCATTGAGCGGATGGACGCTCAGGGCAATGTGCGGCTGATGACTGGTTCATGGTCCGCGTGGACTAATGGGCAGCAATACTACAACGGCGAAAGAACCTCCAACGCCGGAAAGGTTTACACCTACAACTCCACGAGCGGGGGGATTCGCACAGCATCCGTCGCCCCCACCCACACCAGCGGAACGGTAACAGGTGCCGATGGAATCCCATGGCGCTACGAATACACAGGTGCCAATCTAACAACAAACCTTCGCGGCATCGTTTTCCGCGATTGCCGTTTTGATACTCAGGGAATTCTGCGGGAGGTTAACAACGGCAACACCGGCGAGATGCGCGGTCAAACCCCCGGCACCGAAGGCAATGATGAGATCAGCGGACTGGTTTTCGAGAACTGCATTTTCCCCGGCACTGTCCTGCTGGGAAGATCCGCCGTCAGGGACGTGACCATGCGGGGCTGTCAGTTTCTCGCCGCAGGCGCAACGCTCATCGCGCAAAACCCGTATGCGGTGTCGGCAAACTTTGCGGCTGCCCGCAACTCTACATTAATGGTTGAGGGTTGCCGTTTCCATTCGAGCACCATGCCAGTTGTTATTAACGGCACTGTGCCAAACAACTGGTTTATTAAAATCACCGGACTCGGGAATTCCGGCGCGACCGACGCATTCATGAATGTCGCTGCCGTCCGCGCCGACAATTTCGATTTGCCGATCCGGGTGGACCAGGTGGTTCCCACGGCAGGAGATCGCGCTAGACTGAGGTTAGCTAGCGGCCCGACTCTGACGGGTTGGTATGTTTACTCCCGCAACCGATGGGAACCGGAAACGCCGACGATGGAGGCCAACTATGAGGACCGACTGTTAATGCCGAGCTACTACCTCCCGACAGGTACGGCAGCGACGGCAGCGGCGGCGGATGGCTCGCTGGTCCTGAATTCCGGCTCGACCGCTGGAGGGTTCGCGATGGCGCGCCTGTCCCAGAAAACCGGATGGCACGCATCAGGATCCACAAACTACAACATTCCGTTCGTGATTTCAGGCAACGGCCAAATCGGCGCGAAAAGTGGCGGTGCAGTGCGGATACTTTATGGCGTGGCTGTCGGCTACAACAGCGGTTTTGTCGCGAACGCGGGGACCTCGCCCTTTACCGAAAAAGGCGTCGGCATTGAGTTCGCGCAGGAAGGCGGCACCGGGAATCAAAAAGTGCGGATCATCGGCTACACTACCGTCGCGGTGGAATCCGCGTGGTTTGATCTCGGTGTCGCACCGAACTACATCAACGACTTCCAATTCGAACTCTACAGTGACGGGGCTGGAACCTATCGACTCTACATCCCAACCCCTGCCAGTGCGATCACGAACCGCCGTCCATTCCTACCTCAAACCGCATCCTGCACCCTGACGGGTGGCCCCACCGGCACCGGAGCGACCGCAGCAAACACGGGCATCTGGGTCGTGGCGACAGGCGACAATGCAACCACCCCGGCAGGCTCGGACATCTACGCTTATCTGAGTTTCCCGAAACTGAGATTCCCGAGATTTTAATCCATGACCACCGCCCGCAATTACATCATCCTGCTAGGCTGGCTCGCGCTCACGCTGGTCGAACTGGCATTTACAAAATCACCCACCCACACCCCATGACAATCCCGACCGAATGGATCCTGATGGTCCTCATCGCCCTCGCTACCGCCATCTCGACGCTGGCGGCAATCATCTACCGCTCGCTCGCCACCGAGATTGCCAACCTCCGCAGCATCGTCTCAAAACTCCAGGACGATGTGGACCGCTTGAGCAAAGGTTGCGGCCTTGGACAATGCTTATACAAAAACCGCCAATGAACACCACCATACTCGGACTGCTTGCAGCCATCGCCGCCACCATCCAATCCACCTTGCAACAAGGCCACATGCTCACCGATTGGAAAACATGGATCCTCCCCGCCGCGCTCGCCGCTTTGGGATACCTCGCCAACGACTCAAAACCACCGACATCACAGCCATGAAAACCATCGCCATCACCATTATCGCCGCCTGCCTCACCTCATGCGCCGGGTTTAATATCTCCGCAATCACTCCATGGGGAGACGTGCAATCTATCGACGGTGCCACCGTCATCACCCCGAAGCCCGTCGTCATCCCCTCGCGGAAATAATCCATGAATTTCCAAGCACGCTTCGGCGCGATTCAGAGCAACCTGGGCGTGCAGTTTTACAACGCGGCAGGCACATTGCTAGGCTCGCGCATCACGACAGGCATCGTCGCCATGCCCGAGGTCGGAACCTACGGGGTCACGCTCACGCCACCCCCCGGCGCGGTCGGGATCTACTGGAACGACTCCGTGACGCTGGCGACCGCGATTGGCGAGGTCGGCAGTGATTCCGACTATCCAACCGTTGAGGAGATCATCGCCGCCGCCGGTGGCATCTCTGCCGAGACTGCCGCTGCGCTCGAAGATGCCGACCAGATCATCCTCGCATCGCTATACGTCCCCACCGAATCCCCCGCGCTGATCATCCCGGCACCAGACCCGGACGAATCACTAACCGTCTGCTACGTTTACACCGAGTCCATCACCAACGCAAAGCGCGCAGGGATCGAGGTCACCTTCCGCCTGGTATCAACCCCGGCGAAATCCGAGCGGGTGCTGGAGATTGCGCCCAAGACCATGACGACCGACGCCAACGGTTATGCACAGATCACCCTCCAACGTGGCCACCGCTACAAAGTCACCTGCCGCGAACTTGGGATAGATTCCGCCGTGATCGCGACCGTGGCCGAAACACTCAACCTCGATACCCTCATCGCATGATCGCCCAACGAGTCATCTATTATTTCCGCGACCTCATCGACATCAAATCGACCCGTGCGGCGGCGGCATGGTTACGGCTCAACGCAAACGGGACCGTTAGCGAGCGCACGGCGGCGCAGACGCTGGGGGATATTGGCGCGGTGCCACTCAACGGCAACGCAGGCACGCCCAGCGCCATCGTCCTCACCAACGCCACCGGCAACGCCGCTAATCTCTCGGTCAATTTCGCGGTAACATCCTTGTATGCTAATGACGCACAGATGGCTGGCGGCGTGTTCCGCAGCGGTCTAATTACCGCATTGCTATCCGACCCCCTCCCGATCACCAGCGGCGGGACTGGCGGGGCTACGGCGGGTGCGGCGAGGACTGCGCTGAAAGTCCCTGCGTCTGACATTACGGGCATCAGCGGAGCAAGCGCCATCAGCAACATCGTTTCGATCAGTCTCGCCAACTACACAGCGCTCGCCACCAAAGACGCGTCCACCCTCTACGTCATCGTCGGATGAAACTCGGAACCCTAACACCCTCATTCCGCCTCGGCAGCAACACACCGTCGCGGATCTATCGGGGGACGAATCAGGTGTTTCTGAATCCGCTATCGCTATCGCCCGCGCTGTGGCTGTCGGACACCGGCAGCGACCTCGCGCAATGGGAGGATTTATCCGGCAACGGTCGGCACGCCGTGCAGGCGACCCCAGCAAACAGGCCGACGATTGTTAATGCTGCGCTAAACGGGCGGCAGGTCCGCAGGTTCAACGGGACGAGTCAGTTTTTACGCACTGGAGCACTGTCTGCAACCCTATCGCAACCCGTCGATTGGTTCGTTGTTTTCAAGGCGACCAACACAAGCAATCGGCGGGTTTTTGATGTTGAAACCATCAGCGGTGCCACCGGGCCACGCAACACGATGCTGCTAAACGGTGGGGATTCTCACATCTTCGCCGGAAACCAATTAAAGACGAGTTACTCCTCCACGAGTTGGGGGATCAATCACGCTAGGTTTAATGGCTCAAATGCTTTTTGGACACGGAATGGCGCATCGCTTGTTACTGGCGACGCTGGTAGCGAGGGCTGTTCGTCCGTTGTTATTGGCGCATTTCGCACGTTGGTGTCTGATTTCTTCCAAGGCGACATTGCTGAAATCCTGGTCTTCCAGTCCGCGTTATCCACCGCCGACCGTCAAGCCGTCGAAACCTATCTCAACGCCAAATACGCGATTTACTAACCTAACACCATGCCACTCCAAACCCCGACAACCCTCGCCGCCGCACAGATGGCGGACGCCGCCGTCAACGCCCGCTCGCACTACGCCGCCGCCGCTGGCCAGCTCAACGGCATCAACCGCATCATTCTATCCATGCCCAACGACCTGCTCGCTGAGTTTGGAAACGACCTCGGCCCGCAGGAAATGGAGGCGCTCACCAGCTCGCACGCCGCGCAGGGTGAGGGACTGAATGCCCTCATCGGCGGGATCAACGCGGTGCTCTCTGCGTCGGGCATCCCGCCAGTCAGTGCCAGCGTCGATACCCGCCCGCTGTCGGAGAAACTCGCGGAACAACGGCGGGAGATCGTCCTGGTCGATGGCGTGTTTTCGGTGGTGGATTTTCCGGCGGAACCGGAGCCAGAACCAGAGCCTGAGCCTGAGCCATGAACCGCTCCGAAATCATCGCCCTGCAAACCCACATCGGGGCTGTCGCCGATGGTTTCTGGGGTCCGCGATCCATCGCCGGTTGCAAAGCGTTTCTCAAAAACCTGATGCCGCGCGACAGCCCCTGGCCCAAACCCGATCACGCCAGTCTCCGTAAATTCTACGGCGAGCCTGGCAACGTCGACCAGCTGGTCGCCATCGATGTCAGCAGCCTGGGCGTTTTCTACGAAGCGCAGCCCGTGCGCAGCATCCGCGCCCACCGCCTCGTCGCGGATTCCCTACTGCGCATCCTCACCGCCATCCATGCCGCCCCCGCGCTGCGGCCGGTGCTCCGCGAATACGCCGGTTGCTACAACTACCGGCTCATGCGCGGCGGCTCGGCCTACTCGCTCCATGCCTACGGTGCCGCCATCGACCTAGCCCCCGACGACAATGCCTTCCGCGACTCCTGGCCGCTGCGCGCCAGCATGCCCATCGGCGTCATGGAAGCCTTCGCCCGCGAGGGCTGGCTGGCCGCCGGCGCCTTCTGGGGCTACGACGCCATGCATTTCCAGGCCACCCGCTGATTCCCCGAAATACTTCCGGCCCGCCTCCCGCGTCACCGCCCGCCGGTAATGGCGGAAGATGGTTTGGCTGTTCGCCGTGTGCCCCAGCGCCTGCTTCGCCGCCTCCTCGCCATGCGCCGCCAGAAAGTGCGAGGCGAAGGTGTGCCGGGTGATGTCCTGTTTCCCGGCGATCCTCTCGACCGCCCCGCGCAGCCTGGCGTAAACCCGCCGCCAGTTCGCCGGCACCACCGGCCCGGTGGACGGGTGCCCGCGCAGCAACCGCCGCAACCGCGGCGTGATCGGAATGTGATGGTCCGAAGTTTTCGACACCGCCCGCGTCACGTAGATTTCAGATTTTCCCACCGTGCTCCAATCGAGCCGGGAAATCTCGCCATCCTCCGCGCTCGGCCGGATCCCCGCGAACAACAGCAGCGCCACCGCCCGCCGCTCGGCCGGCGATTCACAGGCCCGCAGCATCTGGCCGCACTGGCGCGGCGTCATGATTTCAATCTCCGACTTTTTCCGGTGCTTCGTCTCGTAGTTCATCGCTGCGCTGACATAGCGCCCGCGCGCATCCAGCGTGCTCTGTGCGGCCGCGCCGTGGGTCCGAAGCGCCGCCGTGATCATCGCCGGCGTGATGTCCGCCAGGCGGGCCGCCATCATCTGCGGTCCCACCCAGCGCGGCAGCCGGTCCATGTCCAGCTTGTAGCGGTCGCTCCAGCGCTCCTCATTTTCCAGCAGCATCCGGTCGTAGCGTTGGGCGAACGTCTCCGCCGAGCCGGTGCCCAGCCGCGCCACGAACGCCCGCACCGCCTCCAGGATCGTCACCCCGTGCGGCTCGAGCACCCGCGCCGCCTCCGCCGCCTGCAATGCCAGGGCCGCCGGAATCATCGCCCCGCGCAACCCCGCACCGTGAGACGCCCGCACCGATGCCGCGAAGCTCTTCGCCTTCGTCTCGCTCCCGAAATATTTCCGCGACCGTTTCCCCGTCGCGCTCATCGACGCCGGCACATTGACCACCCAACCGCGTTCACTCTCCCAGGGCTCGAAATCCGGACGCTTTGCCATGTCGCCTTTATCGCCTTATCGCGGATTTTATCAAGCTTTATCGGACTTTGTGGAGCTTTATGGAATAAAGGATTTTTGGAGCCGAGTGTCGGACTCGAACCGACGACCTACTGATTACAAAACCTTGGCTGGCCTATATGGCTCCAAGAGATTTTGGCGGGTGGGTTGAAATCGCCCCATAATCGCCCCATCGCCCTTTTGGGGGCGCTGGGATCCGCCTGATCACGCGTGCCAAGATTTCCACCCGTGCGGGCACCATTGGCACTTGAGCATGGGCAGCACGGTGCTGAGGTGCTGAGGTGCTGAGGTGCTGAGGTGCTGAGGTGCTGAGGTGCTGAGGTGCTGATTGCGCCTGTTAGCGTTAGAGGATAGGCCCGCGATGCCGGGGGGAGGCCTATGCCTGTTTTTCGTCGGCAGGGATTGCGGGGTGGGCCAGCGCGGAGAGTGGGGTTTCATCCAGGATGGCGAGGTAATCGCGGATGCGGCTCGCGATCCACTCGGCTTCGGTGAGGCCGCGGCGGCGGGCGATGTGGCCGATGATGAGCCATTCGGCCTCATCGAATTCCAGCATGCGCGAGAGATCGATGGTGGAGGCGTGGATGCGCGCCGGCGAGGTGCCGAAAAAATACCAGTCGAGCAGCTTCTTTTCGCTGTCTGACAAAGCGCGAGTGCCGGTCTCGATCTTGGAAACCGCGTTGCGGGGGATGCCAAGGATCGCGGCAATATCGTCTTGATTCAGTTCTCGCTTGCTGCGGATGGCCTTCAAATCCTCGGCCGTGGTTTCATGGAAATCGCTCATTGCGGTGGAACTTTGAAGCTTTTTGTCCCGATTCGCAACTTTTTTCTTGTCGGGTGTGCGATATGGGACAATTGTTTGTCCGTAATCGCAACCGAAGCCATGAGCCCAACATTAACACCACCCGCGCCAAGCCTGCTGAAAAGCGGCGGGACGCGCATCCTGATCGACCTGCAACGAGAGCTAACGCCGGAGGAACTGGCGAAGTTCGTATCGGCAGCGGAAGCCGCAGGGGCCGCAAGCCTGACCGACCATTTCCTGA
>JBIPMR010000678.1:0-3084 GCA_044369025.1 Luteolibacter sp. | reverse complement strand
TCACAGATGGAGGGGGCCCCGGTCCGTAATGGTCTAACATCCACCCGCCCGTTTCGCGATACCGCCGGGCTCGCACAAATCGCCCGGGAACGGCTTGGCTGGACGTGATATGAAATCCAAACCCGCCCATCCTTCGACTCTCGCTTCCCGCTTGCTGCGGATCTGGTGGCTGCGGCGCGAGGGCAGCTGGCTGCTCCGCAGCATCAGCCGGGCCAAGCGCCACCAGCGCTCCGGCCGGGACGCTGCGATGCGGATCACTCTCACCAAGGCACTGCCCGCCATCGGGGCGATCCAAAAGAGCGAAACCGCGTTCGCCCGCAACTGGCAGGCGCTGCTCCGATTCCAACTCGCGGTCTTCGACATCGGCGGCGCGGAGGAAACCAGCCGCCGCGCGGCCGCGGCACGTCTCCCGCAAGCCGGGGAAACGCTGGAATTGGTGGCGGCGATCCTCGACGCAACCGCCGGTTGGAGGGATTCGTTAGAAAGCGCCCGCGTTTCGATGTTCGATGGCTGGAAATCCCCGGCGAGTGGCCGGCGGCTCATCATTTTCCTGCCGTCCACCGCGATGGGGTTGGAGACCCGGCAGCAACCCGGCTTGCGCAGCGGCCTGCGGCTGGTGTTCGGCGAAATCATCGCCACCTGCCGGGAGGAAGGCATTGCTTATGAAATCCGCGGACGCCTGGCCAATCACGGGACGCCAAGCGATACCGGCGACTGCCGCTACATTTCCCACCACACCCAAAGTGACCGGGAAGGCGGGTTGCACATCAAGGTCACCGATCTGCCATCCTGCTTCAGCTTCGATGAACGGGGCTACTCGGGATGGTCCAAATTTTCCCAGACCCCGATCGCACAACTGGGCTTGGCGGACGTCGATCTGGCCCGCGCGGAGGCCTTTGTCAGTGCGATGCGCAAGCGGGTCATTTCCGGAAACATCTCGAAGTATGAGCAGTCAAAATCGGACACGAAGTTGGATCTGCCAGAAGGTTACGTGTTTCTCGGACTGCAGGTGATCGATGACGCGGTGCAGGCGCTCGCCCACTTGCCGATGCTTGAAATGCTGGCGGAAGTGGCGGCGACTTGCCGGCAGCAGCAAATCCCCCTGGTGGTGAAACGCCATCCGCGATGCAAGTCCGCTAAAGTTTCCAAGGCGCTGGCGAAAGGCGATTTCCAATTGTCCGACGCGTCCATCCACGACCTGATCGCCCGCTCCTGCGCGGTATGCGTGGTGAATTCCAGCGTCGGCGCCGAGGCCCTGCTGCATGGCAAGCCGGTGTTTGTTTTCGGCGAGGCGGAATACCAGCACGCCTGCTTCCGGATCCGCGAAAAAGGGGAGTTTGCAAAGACCTTCCAGCGCCATCAGATGCCGGTTTCTCCGGACGATCTGACGCGTTACCTCTATCTGTTACGCCACCGCTACGCCGTGGATGCGGGCGACCCTCAGCCTGCCAGAGAGTGGATCCGCCGCCGGGTGAGGCAACACGCCGGGCGGTCAGCGGCCGAATGACAGCAGCCGCTTCCAAAACGACGGGGTTTTGCGAGTCGGAGAGAGCCGCGGCTCGCGCTCATAGCAGGCGGCCAGCGTCTGCCGCTCGGCATCGGTGGGGCTGGTGCCCTCACCCCGCAGCGCGCGCGCGACCAGCGTGCCAAGGCAGTTTTTCAGACTCTCGAGTTCGACGGGCGCGGGCGTCCAGTCGATCCAACCGAAGTCCTGCGGCTCGTAGAGTGGCAGCAGCCGGTTGATCGCCGTGAACCGGTCACGCAGGTCCTTGCGCGCGAGGATCACGGGAATCCCCATTGCCAAGCTCGGCCCGGCGGCGTGGAGCAGGGGAGAAACCACCAGCGTCGCTTCGCGCTGATAGGTCTGCACCAGTTCCTGCGCCAGACGGTGCGCCGTGCGGGCGTCGGCATCGCTGAGCGGAAAGGATTTCACCGACTCGCGCTGGTGTTGATAGACCGAGGATTTGCGGATCGCTGCCGGCGTGTGGCGCTTCAGGCCGGGCGGCATTTTCCCCGGGCCCTCGCCGCCGATGAAGTAGGATTTCGGTTCCTTCGGCTCCACCTCACGGCGCGGCAGGGTCATGGTTAGACAGCCGGTGACGTAGGCATCGACGCCGGCTTCGCGGAAAAAATTGCGGGTGCTGGTGTCCCGGCAGCCGATCGGCTGATGTTGGAGAAAGAAGGGAAGATACTTGCGGATGAGTTCCCGGCTGGAGGTCTGGAAGCCGATGAACACCGGCTCGACCTGCGGCGGCAGCGGGAAACAATGCTCCAGGAAACACGCATTCATGATCAGCCTGACCGGTGGCCCCTGATAGGTCGGCAGCGAGTCGCGGTCCACCCGGATGATGTCCTCTTCCGGCACGCCCAAACCACTCACCAACGTCTGCACCGCGAGGCTTTGAATCCAATCGCCGAGGTTGATCGTGTAGCTTCCGTTCCGCCGCAGTCGCTTGGCGAAATTTTCGGAATGGCCATATCGAAATTCCAGAATCCCTGTTTTCATGCTGGTCACCCGCCGATGCTGCGGCAGTCCTGCGAATTGATCAAGCCGCCAGCAACCACTTCAACGCCAGTGTTCGGCGATCCACGGGGTGGGCCGCACGTGTTTGTAGAGTTTTTTCCAAGCGGCGTTGACCGGCCATTGGCCGACGGTGGCCTCGTCGATGTCCGGTTTGCCGGTGAAGGCGACAATCTTGGTTGCCGCTGGCAGCACCGGGGTTTTGAAGAAATTCAAAGGCCAGCGCGGGATCAGCGAGTGCTTGAAACTGAGGCACCATTCGGATGGGAAAAACTCGACCTTGCCGAGCGTCCGGCAGACGAAGGTCTGGCTGTTCCGATAGAGATCCATCATCGCGAGCGGGTCGGGCCGGAAGCGGTCCCAGACCCGGGTGAGCCCGCCGACGCGGAAGCGGAACACGGACATGTTGCCGATGCCCTGGCCGATCTGCGTCCAATTCTCACAGACCGCGAATTCGAGTTCCGGTTTGTAGTCGAAAAACGCATCGATCGAGCCGGTGACCAGCAGGTCGAGATCGAGGTGTAGCACGTTTCCCTCCAGATCCGCGAGCTGGGGCATGAAAA
>JBIPMR010000679.1:0-3084 GCA_044369025.1 Luteolibacter sp. | reverse complement strand
AGCGGGGCGATCGTGAACCTCGCTGGTAACAATACGGTCGCCGGGCAAATCAATAACACGACCGGCGGCGGCGGTTTCAAAGCCACTTCGCTCGGAGGCAATCTGACGATTTCCGCCAACTATACGGCATTGGCGGCAACTCGCTCTGTCATCCTCAGTGGTACTTCCAGCGGCACCTTCTCCGGAATCATCTCTGACGGTTCCACGGTGAACCTTCCGCTTCAGAAAACAGGAGACGGCACTTGGACACTGACCGGCATCAACACCTACACGGGTGCGACCACCATCAGCGTCGGCACGCTGGTCATTGATGAAGGCTCCATCGCCACCTCCAGCAGCATCGTGAACAACGCGGCTCTGGAGTATAAGCTCACCACCAACGCCCGCACCTATGCCAACGTGATCAGCGGCACCGGCACCCTGACCAAGAGCGGCACCAACAGCCTCACCCTCAGTGGAGTCAATACCTACAGCGGCGATACCACCGTCAGCAATGGCAGCCTTTCGCTGACCAATGCCGCCAGCGCGCTTGACGCCAACACCGGCAACAACGCCTCCACCGTCACCATCGCCGCCACCGGCGCCACCCTCGACCTCACCTTCACCGGCACCGACATCGTGGACAAGCTCTTCATCGGCGGCGTCCAGCAGCCAGCGGGAGTCTATGGGCCAACCGCCACCCCCCTCACCCAGATCACCAACAGCTCTGGCAGCGGCACCCTCACCGTCGCCACCGGACCCGTTTCCGACAACAACTACGCCTCCTGGGCCGCCAGCCAGACGCCACCCGTCACCGCGGGACCCAACGGTGACGACGACAACGACGGCGTGAAGAATCTCGTCGAATACGCCCTCGCCGACGGCCAGGAACGCGGCACCCTCACCGGCACCAGCCTCGGCTTCACCAAACGCGGCGCGCCGTATGGCGGCGATCTCACCTACGAGATCGAAACCTCCGACAATCTCGGCATCTCGGATCCTTGGGGCGCGGTGACACCCGACCTCAACAACGCCAGCACCATCAGCTACACCCTGCAGAACCCCGGCGACAACTTCGCCCGCCTCAAAGTGACTCAGGCTCCCTGATTGACCCTGCGCCAATCCCACCCGGTTGGGGGCTGGACAAAATCATTCAAAACGCTGCCCCCGGCGGGCATGCGCGTCAAGTTATGGAGAAACGGCCCGCGTGCGGAGCACAAGGAGGGGCGATCCTCCGATTCGCCCAGACCATGGAGAGTCAATGGCAAGCGCTTCGCCGTCACTCATTGGCTTTTTCGTGGGCAGCGGCGGAGCGGAGTCCGCCGCTCCATGAATTTACCGTTCACTTGACGCCCATGCCCGGCGGGGCAGCGGCTTGGAAAACTGTAAATGGGCAGAGCAGGCTGCCGCAGTCGACGGCCTTCGGCGGATTCGTTTGCCATAAAACATCCCGTTCCCTTTTCCCCAACCGTTATGCGCGGCAGTATCCCTTGCCGGGAGGCACGCGGGGTCTGATAGAGTGGCATTCCGGGCAGCGACCCACCCGGGACCGGTCTTGATCTGTGGTTGTGAAATCATTCAGAACCATGGAGGTTTTCTGTTTGCTCGGTAGGCCCCTGGGGTAATGAACGCTCAAGGTCCCGTCACCTGGAAATCGACAAACAGACGGTCGGAAAGCGTCCCGGTGGCGGTGGCGGTGACCCGGGTGAAGCCGGGGGAGGGTGTGTCCGCCTCGGTGGTGAAGTTCACGGTGGTTCCGCCGCGGGTCTGTCCGCCGAGGTGAAAGGTAGAGAGATCGGTGGACCAGCGGTAGCTCGCGGTGAGGTCGGTGATCGGCGTGCCCTGCGGGTGGGTGAAGGTGAAGCTATTGCCGCTTCTGCTGCCGGCGGCGAGTCCCTGCGTGGTGATGCCCGGGTGGGTGCCGAAGAAGCTTTCCACACCGTTGGCTATCCCGTCGCCGTCGGGATCGTCGTCAAAGTCTTGATCGGCAACAGCGAGCCCGAAGACGGGGTTGGAGATCCAACTGGAGAAGGTGGGAACGGCGGTGGTGAAGTTCCATGCGGCGGAGCTGGAAATGCCTGCGAAGGCATGGCCGCCGGAGGTATCGATGACAGCGGTGGCATCGATCAGCGCATGGTAACCCACTCCCGGACTGAGGTCGTTGGCCGGATCGATGGTCAGGGTTTGTCCGCTGAAGACGAGCCTCGGCGAGGAAGCCACGTTGAAGCTCTCGACCGGGCTGTTGTCGGAGGTTCTCTTGAGCGTGATCGTGCCGGTTCCGGCGACGACCGGCTCGCTGAAGTTTGCGACGAGGGTGGCATCGGCAGGCACATCGGTCGCATTGTCCGCCGGGCTGGTGGCAATGATCACCGGGGCGGCGCTCGCCGGCACGAAGGCTGCGAGAGCGTGGTTGTCGGCCACCGGGGCACTGACCGTCCAAGTGTAATTGGCAGTGCCCGCCGTTGGCACCATCTGGTAGCCCGCGTTGCCGGCGGACGAACCCGAATCGCCGTGATGGAGGGTGCTGGCGAAAGGACCGGTGATCGTGGGCAAGTCGTTGGACGTGTAAACGCCGGTCACGAGGCTTCCATTGACCGGGACGACCAAGCTGCCGGATCTGCCGGAGGAGGTCGAGGTTCTCGCCACACCACGCGCAGTGCCCACCAAGCTCAGCACCCCGACGCGTGACCTGGTGGCCGCAGCGAAGGTCACGACGATGTTGCCGGTGCCCGGGGTCGGGTCGTCAAGATAGAGGATCGCCGCGTTTCTGCCGGCTGCGGATTTCACCGCCGTCGTGAAATTCTGGCTCCCGTTCCAAGTCGCACTGATGCCCGCCGGACTCTCTTGTTCCCAACTGGCGGTCAGCACCAGCTTGCGGTTGCTGCCGCTGGGGACGGTGAAGTTGGAAATGGTGTTGGTCAGCAGCAAAGAGTTACTCTGATATTGCTCGGTGCTGGCATTGACTTCGATGACGGCCGGCACGCTCCTGTCGAATTCAAGTGCCGGAGCGGCGAACGTGGTGCTTTCCCGGGATGCCACGATGGAGTTGCCGGCGGCGGTGCTGGCGCGGGTGACGATGAATGTCACCCGGTCGTTGGTATCCGC
>JBIPMR010000077.1:0-9508 GCA_044369025.1 Luteolibacter sp. | reverse complement strand
GCGGGACCTGGGTTTCCCATGCGGCATCGACTTGGCTGAGGATTTCGGCGCGCGAGTGGTCCCCGGCGGCGCGGTAGTAGCTGGTTTTGGCGCTGGCGACTTGCTCCAGGCCGCGGCGTGCGGCGCGGTTGGTGGGGTCGAGGCGGAGCACGTTTTGGTATTCCGATTTCGCCTGGTCGTATTTCCCGAGATTGAAGGCACCTTCGGCCGTGTAGAGCAGACGGCGCACGGCATCGACGTTTTTGGCGTGTTCCGCGGTGAGCGCGGGATTGGTGCGGATCGGATCGTCCAGCTCGGCGCGGAAGGCGAGGGCTCCCGGGTTGTCGGGGGCGACGGAGGCGATGAGCACCTTGTCCACCGCGGCTTTCGCGCCGGCCACGTCACCCTTGCGGGAAAGAACGCGTGCGTGCTCGACCGAGGCTTGGGCATAGCGCTGGGTGGCGGCCGCGCGGAGATCTGCGGATATCGGGGCGTTCGGGATCAACTCGCGGGCACCGGCGTAAGCTTGCACGGCGTCGCTGTAGCGGGCGTTTTGATACGCTTCGTCGCCTTGGCGGAGCAGTTCGCGGGCTTCATCGATCGCCAGACTGCGGCGCGATTGCTCGGAATCCGCAAGGCTGGCACCGCGCTGCGTTTCTCCGCCGTGCAGGGGAACGATTAGAAAGGCCGTGGCCAAAAGGGCGGCACGGCCACGGGAAGGGGTGGTGGGTTTGAAAGTCTCCATGCGAATGGTTGCCGCGACGTATAGAGAGCTTGGATAGCGAGCGTAAGCGTAAAATCCGAAAAAATCATCTTTTCGGAGGCCACGGGAATTCCAGCTGGACCTCGATCCGCCGCCGCCGCACCGGGCGGGGCCGCAGGTAGGATGGAAAGCGTTGTTCCAGCAGCGTCCGGACCTTGCAGATCAAGGGGAGAATGGTGTTCATGAAGAAAGTGTTCTCATGAACTCAATGGATGTCAAGCCGGCGATTGGGATGCGCGATTTGCCGCCTCGCCTCCGCTGCATCCTGGTGAATCTGAGTGCGGAGAGCCTCGATCGACGGAAACTTGAGCTCCGCGCGGAGATGGCTGCCAAATTCGATTTCCAGCTCCTGTCGGTAGAGGTCGCCGGAGAAATCGAACAGATGCACCTCGAGGGTGCGGGCGGTTCCGGCCACTGTCGGTCGCATCCCCAGATTGGCGACGCCGCCGAAGCTGCGGCCATCCGGGAGGATCGCCCGCGCGACCCAGACGCCGTCCGGTGGAAGTTGGGCATCGCCGGTGGCGCAGTTGGCAGTGGGAAAGCCGATGGTGCGGCCCAGTTTCCTGCCCTCGACCACGGTTCCGCTGATGGAATAGGGCCTGCCGAGCATGTGGGCGGCATCGGTGAGATTGCCATCACGGATGGCTTGGCGGATGCGGGTGCTGCTGACGCGGTCGCCTTCCAGCATCACCGGCGCTACGGCTTCGAGGCGGAAGCCGTGGATTTCCGCTTGCTGGCGGAGAAATGGCACGTCGCCGCCGCGGTTGCGGCCGAAGCGCCAATCCTCGCCCACGGCGATCGTCGCGACGGGGGCGGTAGTGAGTTTGTCGATGAAATCCGCCGCCTCCATCGCGGCAAACGTGGCATCAAAATGCAGCGGAATGAACAACTGGATGCCGAGATCCCTGACGATCTCCGCCTTGTGATGGAGCGTGGCCAGCAACGAGGTGGGGGATTTTTCCGGAGCGATGACCCGGATCGGATGAGGATCGAAGGTCAACATTCCGGCAAGGCCGCCGTCCTTGGCGGCGGCTTGCACGGCGCGCGCGATGACCGCCTGATGGCCGATGTGGACGCCGTCGAAAACCCCCAGGGCGAGATGCAGCGGAACGCCGAGTTCCGGCAGTTCTTCAAGGCGGTGGCGAGTCAGCACAGCGCTGCGATAACAAGCGGGCGGATCGACTTCAAGCCCTTCGCACCAGTGGGACGGCTCTTTTGCAAAGTTGCAGCGGGAGGCCCCAGGGGTCGCGCAGCATGATCAGGTGGCTGCCGTCAGGGGTTTTGAGTTCATCCACCCGCCCGGCCCCGGCCTCGATCAAGCGATCCGCATCGCGGGCGGGGGATGACGATACGAAGGCGAGATGAAACAGCAGCGGATTCATCGATGCGTAATCGGGCACCTCGCCGGGTGGATTGTGATAGATCTCCAGCACGGTCTCCCCGGCCTCGTCGGCCAGGAAATGCGTCTGAGTGGGTTGAGGGAGGTGGCGGGCGACGGTGAAACCGAGGTGCTCGCAATACCAAGCCGCCACCGCCACCGGGTCGGCCACGTTGAATGCGACGTGTTCGAGCTTCACGGTTTGTGGGTTTTCTCACAGCCGCAGCCGTGGCCGCAGCCGGATTTTTTTTTCGGCCGGGCGAGGCGGACGAGGAAAATCGTCAGCGTCAGCATGACCACGACGGCGGCGGTGGTGGTTTGCCAGTCCATGAGTTTGCTAGAATCCGAGGAGTTTGCCGGTTTGGAAAACGACGAGCGAGGCCGCGTAGGCGAAACCGGTCATGAAGAAAAACTGTCCGACCGCCCATTTCCACGAGCCGGACTCGCGGGCGACGACTGCGCTGGTGGGCAAACATTGCAGCGCATAAATGAAGAACACCAGCAGTGAAATGAGCGAGAGCGTGGTGAAAATCGGCCGTCCGTCCGGCCATTCGGCGGCGGCGAGTTGATCGCGCAGGACGCTGCGGGTTTCCTCTTCGCTTTCGGCCTCCTCGACGCGGTAGAGGATGGCCATGGAGGAAACGAACACCTCGCGCGCGGCGAAGGAGGTGAGGATCGCGGTGCCCATCCGGCCATCGAATCCGAGGGGCTTCACCACCGGCTCGATCACCGCGCCGATGCGCCCCATGGCGCTGTGGGCGAGCGCG
This sequence comes from Luteolibacter sp., assembly GCA_044369025.1. GTDB lineage: Bacteria > Verrucomicrobiota > Verrucomicrobiia > Verrucomicrobiales > Akkermansiaceae > Luteolibacter. Next base: position 6,621 of record JBIPMR010000077.1, on the reverse strand, counting down.
TCCGCATCGTCGCCGCCCCGGGTTTTCGGATAGGTGCTGAGCGCCCAAAGCAGGATCGATAAACCGAGAATGATGGTTCCCGCCTTTTTCACGAAGGCCCAGCCGCGGTCCAGCACGTGGCGGAAAATGTAGTCCCACTGCGGCTTGCGATACGGCGGCAGCTCTAACAAGAAGTGTCCCGGCGTGGCGTCTTCGCCCAGCCGCCCGCGCAGAATCCGGGCCACCACGAAGGCGGTGATCGTGCCCAGCGCGTAGATGGCGAACAGCACCAGCGCCTGTTTCCAGGTGCCCTCGCTCTCGTGCAGCAACAGCGGGACCACCAGGAAATAAACCGGCAGCCGCGCCGAGCAGCTCATCCACGGCGCGACGAAAATGGTGACGAGCCGTTCTTTCGCCGAATCGATGGTGCGGGTGGCCATCACCCCGGGAATGGCGCAGGCGTAGGAGCTGAAAAGCGGCAGGAACGATTTGCCGCTGAGTCCCGCCTTGGCCATCACGCCGTCCATCAGATAGGCGGCGCGCGCCATGTAACCGGAACTCTCCAACAGCCCGATGAACAGGAATAACAGAATGATCTGCGGCAGGAACATCACCACCCCGCCGACACCGCCGAGCATGCCATCGACGAGCAGCGAGCGCAGGTCGCCCTCGGCCATCAACGAGCCGACCCAATCGCCTAACATGCCTTGCCCGGCCTCGATCCAGCCCATCGGAATCTGGGCGAAGGAGAAGATCGACCAGAAGACGGCGAAAAAAATCGCGAGCATCGAGATCCAGCCATAGACCGGATGAAGCAGCACGGCGTCGATCCGATCGGAAAGCGTCTGCTGGTGCGCGTCCGGCCGGCGGGCGGCGAGCCCGGTCAGCCGGGTGATGAAAGCGCGCCTGCCGGATTCCGGGTCGGCGGGGTCGGTCACCCAGGTGGCCTCGGCCGCCAGCGGGAGGGGAAAGCGCAGCGCCTGTTTCAGTTCGACGATGCCTTTTCGCGCATTCGCCTGCATCGGCACCACCGGGATGCCGAGTTCTTCGGAAAGTTTGGCGGGATCGAGGCGCAGCCCGGTTTTTTCCGCCACGTCCACCATGTTCAGGGCGAGGATGGCGGGCAGGCCGAGCTCGATGATCTGGAGCGCGAGCTGGAGGTGGCGTTCAAGATTGGAGGCGTCCACCACGCAGACGACGAGGTCCGGTTTTTGCTCGCCGGGGAGCGAGCCGGTGAGGGCGTCCAAGGCGACTTTTTCATCCGGCGAATTCGCCCGCAGCGAGTAGCAGCCGGGCAGGTCGAGCACGCGGAGTTTGCGGCCGTGGGGCGTGAAGGTTTCGCCGGATTTCACCGCCACGGTCACCCCGGAGTAGTTGCCGACGTGTTGGTTGGAGCCCGTCAGCGCGTTGAAAAGCGTGGTTTTCCCGGCGTTGGGATTGCCGATGAGCGCGATGGTGGAGTGGCTTTCCGTGGCGGAGGACATGGCGGTGGCGCGGGAAATCTCAGCCCACGGGAGAAACCAGCACCTGCTCTGCAAGCTCACGGCTGATGGCCATCCGCGTGCCGCAGAACGAACAAATCATGTTGCGCCCCTGGCTCAGTTTGCGCAGTTGCATTTCCTCGCAAAACCCCAGATCGCGCAGCCGGTCACAGCCCGGACCGCTCAAAACACGGATCTGCACATCACAACCGACCTTGACTTGATTCAGGGTCATTGCGCTGTCGATTTTCAAATCAGCTGCAAGTGCGTGTGGCATCTGGCAAAGAGGATCGTCAATTGAGACTGGTTTGCAACAGGAAAAGCCGCCCCGGGGATTTTTCTGGCCGGGGTAGGTCTCCCCCAAACCGGATCTTGGGCAGATTCCAGAAGATTTCGTTGCCTAATACGCGGATTTAAGTATTTTCGTTCGGGTGATTCTGAGCTTCGGGGACAGCGAGAGCGGGAAGATTTTCAACCTCGAATATTCCCGCAAGCTCCCGCGCGATATTCAAGAGCGGGCCTATCACAAACTCGTCGCTATTCACGAAGCCGAATCCCTTGAAAATCTCCGCCAACCGCCAGGGAACCGCTTGGAAGTCTTGCGCGGAGCCTTGGAAGGTTTCCATTCCATCCGTATCAACCAGCAATGGCGCATTATCTTCCGCTGGGAGGGAAACAACGCCGCTCAAGTCAAGATCACCGATTACCATTGAACGCAAATGAAAGCCGAAATCCCGCTCACCAACTCCGCCGCTGCCATGCTCCGCGAATTTCTCGCGGATCACGGACTTTCACAATCCAGGCTGGCTGCGGATCTGTACATCAGTCCGCAGCTGCTCAATGATATTCTCGCCAGCCGCCGCCTTCTCACCCCCGAGCACTGCCTGAAACTGGGGCGCTATTTCGGGAACGAGCCCGAATACTGGATGCGCCTCCAAAACCACTACCTTTTCCGCAAAACCCAACGCGAAAAGGCAGCCGAACTCGCCGTGATCGTTCCGCTTCAGGTCGCAAAATGATCCGCGCACCCTTGGTTACGTTCGCGGGCCGCCGGCTAACGGCGGGACAGTCGACCAGTGGGCATGAGAATGTCCCGCGGATGTTTGCAGTCGGTATGCCTGCCCGCGCCCTCAGCGGCCCTCGCGGATCCGCTCCGCCAGCATCGTCGGCAGCCCGGCGGCGATGATTTTTGCCTGGGTCTTGGCGATGTCATACTCGACGCGGCGGAACACCACCATTTTGTGTTCGAGATCGAAAATCGCATAACAGGCGCGCCAGTCGCCGTCGCGCGGCTGGCCGACGGAGCCGACGTTGATGAAATACTTCGCGTTGTCCTCGATCACCACCGCCTCGGCGGGGACTTCCACCACCTTGTCGGTTTTCATGTAAACCCGCGGCACGTGGGTGTGGCCGTGGAAACAGAGCTGGGTGAATTGGTAGGAAAAATTCGACATCGCGTCGAAGCGGTTGGTCACGTAGTTCCAGTTCGCCGGTTGATCGAGGGTGCTGTGGACGACGGTGAAGTCGGAAACCTGGCGGACCATGCGCAGGCGGGTCAGCCATTGGCGCTGCTCGTCGCTGAGCTGGAGCCGGGTCCATTCGAGGGCGGCGGCGGCCACGGGATTCATGCTGTCGAGCGAGTGGTTGCCGGAGGCGTCCTCGTCGTGATTTCCCTTCACCGTCGGACAGTTCATCGCCCGCACGATTTCGAGGCAGGCGGAGGGGTCCGCATTGTAGCCGACCACGTCTCCCATGCAGACGAAATCCGTGACACCCTGCTGGGAAGCATCTTCGAGGACGGCCTCGAGGGCTTCTAAATTGGCGTGAATGTCACCGAAAAGAGCGATCCGCATGGAGTGGGGAGAAGAGTGGGTGGGGAGGTTCGCCACTGGAGGCGGGTCTGTCGAGACGAAACCTGACGTTAATCCTTGAACCACTGGTCAAGGCTGGTCGGAGTCTGCAAGGGCTGCTTGAAAATGCTCTGTTCGGCGGGGATCGAGAGCCTTTTCTCCAAGCCCTCCAAGGCCTGCGCCACCCCGAAGATCGGGAATCGCTCGCGGGTCCGCTGCCAGTGGCCGGCCAGCGCCTCGTAGGCTTTTTCCGGCGTCTCAAACAATTCGATCGCCCGTTTCACGCCATCCATCGCCGGGTTTTCGTGGGCTTCCAGAACGAACAGCAGCACCAGCAGGGTGGGGGTGCGGTTCCGCGGGACGGCGTAAAGCGAGCGCGCCATGGCGAGGGCTTCTTTTTCCCGACCGGTCACGCGGGCGAGCGAGTAAAACTGCGAGCGATCCACATAAGCCAGCGCCTTGCCGGTGGCCGCCGCCCTGCCGTAAGCGTCCGCCGCCGCGGCGAAGGTTTCGTCCGGATTGCGGAACGCCGGGAATTTGTTGGTGTCCGAGAGCAGGAATCCCAAGTTGGCATGCAGGCTCCAGTCGTCCGGATTGTTGCGGATCCCGCGTTCCAGAAACGCGCGGCCTTTGAGGATCGCCGCGCGCCACGCCTCGCGCCGGCGCAGCGAGGGCATCGTCGAATCGTTCATGAAATACGACGCCGCGTTGTAGGCCATGTGCCACGATCCGGTTTCCCAGTAATAGCGGGTCCGCGGTGCCAGATCGACGATGGTGTCGAAGGTGTCCGCCACATCATCCCAGCGTTGTTCCTGGAAAAACGAAAACGCCCGCAGGTTCAAAAACGTCGCCACCAGCGTCCGCAATCCGCCCAGCGCGACCGCGGAACTGGTCTGTCCGATTTTATCGCGGGTGCCGATTTCCAGCGGCGGCGGCGTCAGCCCGGCGCCGCGCAGATCCTTGCTCAGCGCCGCCTCGAAGGGCATGCGCAACGCCCCGAAGGCGAGCAAGGCCACGATCAGAATCCCGGTTTTCCGCCAGCGTTTCACGATCTTAAAATTCCTTTTCGGCGAATATATACCACGACGCCAGGGTGAAAAACACTGCGTAAAACAGCCCGATCAGCGTCAGTTTCGCCAGCATCAGCAGCGGGAACGCCTGCCCTTCGATCACCGCGTCGATCACGTTGAACAACTGGAAATCCGGCAGCACCAGCGAGATCAACAGCGAGACGATCCTTGCGAACACGCCCTCACCCGCCGCCCCGGCCTGCAGATAGACGTCCCGCGCGTCCGCCTGGAAGTGGCCGATGAAATAAATCAGGAAACTGATGATCGTGGTGAACAAGGTGCTCGTCGAAAAAGTCGAGATCAGCAGCGCCAGCGAGGCCATGATCGACGCCCGCAGAAACACCGCGAACACCGCCCCTTGCAACGACCAGTTAGGCCCGTGCATCAGCGTTTCCGCCCGCAGCGAGGCGATCGCCTCCTCCGGCCACTCCTGCGCTTGCGCCATCGCCACCTGCTGCTCCATTACCATTCCGGTGCGGATGTGCAGCACCGAAGTCATCAGCACATCCATCAGCGCCAGCGACACGAAGACCAACATCAGCACGCCTAGCAATTTTCCCGCCAGATAGTCGAACCGCGGCACCGGCTTCGCCAGGATCGTGTAAAGCGTCCGGTCCTCCACATCCTTCGGCAGCAGCAGCGCCGTCGCCACGATCGAGAGCACCACCGAAAACAACGTCATCGTCCCCAGCGACCAGCTTTTGATCGAGCGCAGCACGTTGATGCCCACCGATTCGGGCCCTTCATGCTGCGGCAGTTCGAAGAAGTTGCTCGCGATCGCGATCACGCCGAAAACCGCCAGGAAATAGAACACCTTCATCCGCACCAGTTGTGTGAACGCATGCAGCGCGATGACCAGAATGCGGCCCACGTGCGAGCCTTGGGAAGGGGTGGCGGTGCTCATGACTTGTCTCCTTGGGTCGTCTCGCGGAGGAACAGGCGCTCCAGGGTCGTGCGCGGTTTGCCGGTGCGCAGCAGCGAGGCCCCCGCCGAGCTGCCCACCAGCGCGGTGATTTGGGAAATCAGCTCCGGGCTCGCGTCTTTGAGAATGATCTCGGTCTGGTCCTCGATGGCGATCAGGTCCTCGAGGCGGCCCTCCTTCACCATTTTTCCGCGGAAAATAATCCCGACGTGGTCGCACACCTCCTGCACCTGCTCTAACAAATGCGAGCAGAGGAAAACCGTGATGCCGCGCGCGCGCAGCGTCAGGATCAAATCCCGGATCTGCCGCGAGCCGATCGGGTCCACCCCCGCCGTCGGCTCGTCGAGGATCACCAGCCGCGGCTCCTGCACCAGCGCCTGCGCCAGCCCGATGCGTTGCAGCATGCCCTTCGAATAACCGCCGATGCGCCGGTCGCGGGCCTCCTCCAGGTCCACCAGCGCTAACAACTCACTCACCCGCTCGTCCAGCGGGCGCCCTTTCAGCCCGCACAGTTTTCCGTAAAACCGCAGCGTCTCCGCACCGCTCAGGTGTTTGTAAAAATACGGGTTCTCCGGCAGAAACCCCACGTCATTGCGCGAGTCCACCTTCAGCGAATCCTTGCCGAAAATCGCGCAGGTCCCGGCCGTCGGCGCCACCAGGCCCAGCAGCGCCTTCATCGTCGTGGATTTCCCGGAGCCGTTCGGCCCGATCAGGCCGTAAACCTCGCCCGGCATGATCCGGATCGAGACATCATCCACCGCACGCAGCATCTCCCGGCGGAAGGAGGTTTTAAAGTCCTTCACCAGGTTCCGGATTTCAACAGCAGGAGTCGTTTCAGCCATCAGCAAAAACATGTTTACGACGCCGGCCCATCATGGCAACGGGCAAATTTTCCTTTTTGCCCGAAAATCGGACCGCGGATTTTCGGAGATCGCCAGGAGAACGAGCACCCTCACCACGGCGATTCGGAGTTCACCGTTCGTGCGTGCGCCCCTACATGAAATCAACCAGTGAAAGCCCGAGTCATCCCGAGACGGGCAACGGGAGAACCGCCGGAGGCAAATCCGCCCGTCCGGTTCGGAGGGGGGCGCGGGGCGAAAGCCCCGTTCCTCCCTCGATCTTGAAAGTTTCACGCCAGGTAGGCGTGGCGGTGGCGGAGCACCGGTTCGAACGCGGGCGGGGGATTGCAGATGCGCTCGATCAGGTCATCCCAGATTTCCCGGCCTTGGAGGATTTCCACTTCGATGCGGAGGAAATAGACCGGCACATCGATGGAGGCGGGCCGGGGGAAACGCACCGCGTCCTTCTCGGTGGTGACG
>JBIPMR010000677.1:0-3093 GCA_044369025.1 Luteolibacter sp. | reverse complement strand
CCAGCCGCTCGTCTCGATGGATCCCACGGCGGCTCCCGACACCACGAAGCCGCCGATGCCCTCCACCTGGACGCGCGAATATGCGGCCAGGGACGGCAGCCAGCACCGCGTTTTCCACAGCACTCAGGGAGCTTCCGAGGACATCCTCGACGGCAATTACCGCCGCCTGCTCATCAACGGCATCCTCTGGGCTGCGGGCATGGAAATGGAAATCAAACCCGGCCTCGAGATCTCGTTCGTCGGTCCCTATCAGCCCAACACCTTCGCCTTCGGCGGCCATGCCAAGCAGGTCAAGCCATCCGACCTCGCCGGCTGGGACACCCCGATCATGCCGGCACGCGACAAGGATGTTAGGTGAAAGGGGGAAAGCGAATGAAGAGCTTCGCACCGGCCATGTAGCGGCGCGTCTGTGACCGCCGCTAACTGGCTTTGAGGCGGTGAGGTGAAAGGAAAAGCGAATGAAGATGCTTCGCGCTTTTCATCGGCGCGACGCTCATAGAGACGCCGCTACAGGCGTTTCAACCGCCATGTAGTGGCGCGTCTAACTGACCCCCGTCGATGACACGGATTCCGTATAACTGGGCGCGGGTGATGCCGTTGGTGGCGGCAATCTCGACACGCAGGCGCCTGACTCCGGCAACGGCCGTGCGGTGGCGGCGGTTGCGCTGATAGTTGCCGGTCACTTCGGCCACCACGGTCGTGGTTCCGTCCTCGTGCTCGGCGATGATCCGATAGTTCCGGATGATGGATGGAATGGCGCGCAGCGGATAGCCTTGCCAACTCTGCCAGAAGTGGAAATGCAGCGACGAGTCGAACAGCAGTTGGACCCCGGCGATTTTTCTCGGGTTCTCCCAGCTCAGGCAAATCCATTCGGGGACTTCAAACGAACTCACCGCCGACACCCAGAGGTTCGGTGCGTGGGTCGGGCGACTGGGGCCGTTAGTCGCCATTTCCGCCGCATAAAGATCCTGTGCGGGCGTGGTCCGGCAGCCATGGGCGAAGTTGAGAAAAAGGCTCTCGGCCGTGAAGTTCCTGGCATGGTCATTCCAGTCCGGCGCGACCACTCCCGCGCCGTCGGCGTCCACCGCGCGCGTCATGCCGATCATCAGCGAGCGCGAGGTCCACTTGGTGAAAGGATTCGGCCGGATCGGATCCTCGGGCCGCGGGTAATACCAGCGTTTCCCGGGTGGCGTTTCCGTCAGGTGCACGGCCACGTCCGGGTTTTTTCCAAGGATGAGGAAATGCCAGCCCGGCCTGTTGATGGCGCAGGAAACCGGGATATCGAGCCATTGGGATTCACCTTTCCGAATCCCGATCACGCCTTCGGTTAGCAAATCCTCGGGGAAGGTGGATTTGTTAGCCGGGCCCTGATGGAGGCGGTAGCGCAGTTGGGTGTCACACCCGGCATCGATCCACAACGAGATGGAATCGAGCCGTTCGCTGGTCACCGGCAGTTGCAGCATGCGGTCGTCGCGCAATCGATCGAGCCCCCAGCTTTCCATCGGCTCCAGTTCCGAAAAGACACTGGAGGCGGTGACGGATGCTTCGGGCGCGATGTCGCCGGCCACCGCCGGTTCCAGCGCGTGGATGTGGTGGTCTGCCAGGAAAAGGTCGCGTTGGATGGCGCGGATGGCCTTGCCGGTGGTGAGTGAGCGCGGGTCGCTCTGCGAGCGCACGGCGTGGCTGGCCGCCATGCCGGCCGCCTCGCCGAGTTGGGCGCAGGTGAGCATCACGCGGGTGGACGACAGCGCGTAGTGGGTGGCGCTGATGTTGCGTCCGGCGAGGAACAGGTTGTTGATGTTGCGCGAATAAAGCGAGCGCAGCGGGACATTGTGAGGACCGCGCAGGTATTGGTGGGTGCTGGGGTTCACCTTGTCATGAAACCCGTGCGGCGGATGGTGGTCGAAGCCCCAGCCGCCGTAGGCCAGCGCGTCTTCGAAGACAGCCTGTTCGTCGATTTCATTCATGGTTAGAATGTGGTCGCCCTCGAAGCGCCGCGACTCGCGCTTGCCGGGGATCGCGCCCAGCCAATCGAGTTCGTAAGTCACGAGCCTTTCTGCCAGTGACGAGCGGTTCTTCAGGTAATCCCAGACGGCCAGGGTGATGCGCTGCACCTCCTCCTTGATCTTTGTCGTATCATGCACGGTGTCGAGCGCGCCGCCCCACTCGAGCCACCAGAAGCCGCCGGTGTCGGGGAAGAAGTGTTCGCAGACCGGACGATAGGGCCCGAAGTCATCCAACCCGAGTTCGAGGTCCACCCACTTTGGACGGGTGAACGGCATCGGCCGGCCGGCGTCGCGCGCATGCAGGTGCAGGCTCATGCCCATGGTGTCGCCGGTCGCCACGTCGGGGCACATCGGTTCGTCGAATTCGGACCGCGCCTCGACTCCCATGCGGAAGGCGGCACCGGCCAGCGAACCGACCACGCCGTCGCCCGAGCAATCGGCGAAATAGGGAGCCGCGAACACATGCCAGCTTTCCTCCATCGGGCAGTAGGCTTTGACGCTTTCGATCCGGTCCCCGTCCTCACTCATGGCGATCTCACAGACGGCGTTGTTGAGAAACAGATCGAGATCCGGCTCGTTGCGCGCCAGGTTTTCCAGTTCGAGATTCCAACCCTCGGGGCACCAGGTGGGGTTGTGGTAGAGATTGTTGAGAAACAATTCCTCGATCAAGCCGGTCTCGCGCGAGTAGGCGAAGTTGCACTGCGTCGCCCCGACCGGCGGCACGCGGATCTCGGTGCTGGCGTTGCCGCCCAGCACCGGGCGGTCATGGACAAGCGCGGTCCGGATGCCCTGGCGTGCGGCCGTGACCGCGGCGCAGAGTCCGGCCAGGCCGCCGCCGATGACGACCAGTTCGTGGGTGTGATGGATGATTTTCACGGGTGGATCAGTTCCGGCAAGGCCGGTCGGGTTTTGGCAATGAATAGGTCATCAAGCAAAATGTGGCAACGCTCTCATGCGCAAAATAATGAATCATTTACGCCAGACGTTTCTATCAAAATACAAGCGGCCATGGAGAACCTCAGCGCGGCTCCTCCCGGCGTACGGTTGAGGTGAGAATGATGGCCGCGACCGGATGAAGCAGGGCCAG
>JBIPMR010000676.1:0-3098 GCA_044369025.1 Luteolibacter sp. | reverse complement strand
ACCCGGCAACCTGTTCCCCTCGCGGGAAATCTCCCGGCGTGTGTTCGACTGGAGAGGCTGGGCGCCGGAAGCCTGGCAAGCCGTGGCGATGTCCGGACTATACGGCTTCGCCACATTGCTGTTAGTGTTCGCGATGACGCACATCATCACCCCGTCCGCGGAACTCCAAATCCGCGGCTGGCGGCGGGCCCGCAAGGAAGGCCGCGCGTCGCTGCCTGTCCTGTCAGACGCGGCCACCGCATTCGGCTGGGTCGTGATCATGGCGCTGGCCGGTGCGGGCGGGTGGTTTGTCTTCACCCGGGCGCTGGTGGAATCGCGCTGGTTCCCGGGTCACGAGGTGCCGCTGCAAACACTCGGCTTCTTCACCGTGATCATGTTGTCGGGCGGCCTCGGATTTCACTCCCTGCTGGAAGCGAAAGGCGGGCGGATCGCAGGCCTGGCGGTCATTTTCGTGGGAATCGTGCCGTTGATGATCGGAGCCGTGCTCAGCGCCTCGAACAACCGGCTGATCCCGGCAGCCGCGTGGTTGTTCGGGATTTCCCCGGCAAGCGCGCCGGTTTATGCGTCCGCCACTTTGCTCTCTATCACCGAGCTGCCGGCGGATCTCGCCCGGTCGGTGCCGAGGGCGTTCTTTTTCTGGCACGCGGTCTCGGTGCTGGTGACGGTTTGGCTGATAGTCCGGTTGCGTAGAGCGCGGAAGGCGATCGCGGAGAAAGCGCGGTGACCCGGGAGCGTCATGCTAGATCGCACTTCGTTTGGCGCGGCGGAGCAGGACTTCATAGCGTTTCTCCAGCATTTCCGCGCGACCGGGGTCGCCGGCGGCGCGGTAGTAGCCACAGATCATTTTGTAGATTTCGGATTCGGTGGTGGCGCGGAACCAATCTTTGGTGCCGGTTTCCACCACGCGTTTGAAGGCGAGTTCGATGTCGCGGGCGGCCTTTTGGGCCAGTTCCTGATCGCAGCCTCTGAAGTAGCTGAAATAGTCGTCCGCCATCATCTTGAATCCGGTGATGCTGCCGCCGTAGTCGCGAAGGGCGCGATCATAGAGGCGGCTGATATCACGCTTCGCATCCAGACCGCCGAGTTTGAGAATCAGCTCGGCCTCGCGCTTGAGCGATGAGGCGATAAGGTCCTTCTGTTCGCCGGAGTTGCGCTCGATTCTGCGGCGTTCGCGCAGGAGGGTGCGTTTGGCGTCCCCCTCGGAGCCAAAGGGAAAGATGTATTCGCTTTCCGCGTTTGCCGCGAGCTCGGCCATTCGCGGGTTTTCGCTGTATTCGCGGCGCATGTCCCTGACGAAAGTTTTCCACTCTTCGAGATTGGATGGCACAACGGGGTCTCCTGTTAGCTGGGTCTGGCTTGCGAGGAGCGCGTGGAGCGCCTTCCAGGTTTCCGGAAACGGGCGGCCGAGTTGATTCGCGAGATGGACGGTGGCGGATTGCTCCGGCCCGTTGCCCGTGGCACCCAAAAAGTCGGCCAGCCAGAGGTGTCGGAAAACTGAGAGAGTGATCGCGGGACTATGGTAGGCCCGGTCATTCCAATGCTGGATTTCTTGTTCGGTGATGGATTCGCGTGTTTGGGGATGGTTGCTTTGCCCCTTCGATGAGCCATTGATGCGGCCGACACGGGTCGTCCACTCGTCATCATCGATCTTGATCCCCGCCCAGGCGTGGCCACCGAGATTGGTTTCGCCGGCGATGGACATGGCGGGGATGCCTTGGGCGCGTGCCGTGTTCACAGAGAAATATGACTGGTCGCCGCAGATGCCGCCCTCTTTGAGGATCTCGGCGAAGGAGTATTCCTTATACGGATTGAGACCCTCGACCGCGCGTTCCATGAGATACTCGATACTGCCATAGGTGTTTCCCCAGTTCTTGCGGCTATCATGCAACTTGTCGATGGCCCACTCCAGTTCGGACGTGGAAACGGGCGCGCAGACAACCCATACCAGATCGCGGGCGGAGGAGTGGTGGACGGGTGCGGCTAACTTGCCCTTTTCGTTTTTGTCGAGATACCACTGATATCGGGTCATGGAATTCACCGTGGATTCCACCCCATATTCCCCTTTGCCCACCGGGTGGGGAATTGCCACGGATTGGTCGAACACGACGGCGCAGGCGATGGCGAGGTTATAGTATTTCCGGAACGCCGCATCATCGGTTCTGGCGGCCCAAGTGTCTGTTAAATATTGTAATACCGCCAAACCGTCGTCTTTGGGATGCAGCGTGAGCAGCAACTCTTCCATCGCTTTGCTGTCATTCAGCAGCCAGAGGACGAAGCCTGCGGAATACGAGTCAGCGGCGACGGCGGAGATTTCCGCTTCGGAAAAACAGCCAAGGATTTTCCAGCGAAGCATTGCCTGGTAGAAAACCGGCTCGGCCCACAGCGGGTCGAAACGGTTGACGCCCCCACCCATGGCGATCTTGGTCATGGCGTCTTTGGTCGAGCGTGCTAACAAGGCTCGATAGGCGTCCCAGGCTTTGCCGTTGATGGTGCGTTCGAGGAGTTCCACGTCGCGGGTTTTCGCGGCATCCCGGTTGGCGTCATTGCCAACGAGCAACAAGATCGCTTCGTTTGCCAGCTTTGCGGCCTCGTTCTCAACGGTCGCTTGCGGCGTCTCCAAGGCCTGCGGAGAGACTGTCGGGGGAGATGGGGCGGTTTCGCGGGTGGTGGGCGGTCGCTCAACTTCCTGCGTTTGAGTGGTGATTTCCGCATCAGATTGTCCCGGGGTGAACGTAGATTCGTGAGGAGTGCCGGTTGAGACCACCGGCGGCGAGGTCGGGCCTTTCGCAGGCTCCATCATTGCCAAGCCCACAAAGACCAGGCCGATGGCGAGTGCGGCAATGATGTTCCCCCGCCAGAAGCTCTTTCGTTTCGCCTCCGCCGCTTGAATTTGCCTCGGGGCCTCGACATTCGCATTCGGAGGTTTTCCAATGATCGGAGTTGGGACACGTTTCATGAGGGGCAGAGCGGGTATGAATCAGCAATTATAGGAAACGCTGGAAAAATGCCAGAATGATCAGATTTTGCAACGAAAGAGGCTCTTCGCTGAGCGCCAGCTTCCGCCCGCGGCTTTCGCGAGCCGCGGCTATCGCTTGAAT
>JBIPMR010000675.1:0-3105 GCA_044369025.1 Luteolibacter sp. | reverse complement strand
AGGTTCTGCGCAATCGCCATTTGGCAAGCCCGCGGTTTTGCGCCACGCTTGCCTCACCATGATCCGCTTTCTCCATACCCGCATCCGCGTCCGTGATTTGAATGCCTCCATCGAGTTTTACAAAAAGCTCGGTTACACGCTGGGCGAGTTCAAGGACTCGCCCGAGGGCAACAGCCTGGCCTTCCTCGAACTGCCGGGAAACGACGTTTTCCTCGAACTCTGCCACTCCCCGGATTACACCGCCACCTGCCCGGAAGACCTGATGCACACCTGCCTCGGCGTCACTGACATCATCGCCTACTGCGACGGCGTCGAGAAGGCAGGGATCGAAATCTGGCCCTCCGGCTGGCGGGAGAAATTCTCCGGCGGCGCGCGCAAGATGGCGTTCGTCACCGATCCGGATGGCTACGAGGTGGAGATCCTCGAGCGTTGAAACGGGGAGCCGTTCGCAGCTTTCACGCCAGCGTGATCCCCACCGGGCAATGGTCGGAGCCGGTGATGTGCGGCAGGATTTCCGCGTCTTTCACGCGGCTCATGAACGGTGAGGAAACGCCGAAGTAGTCGATTCTCCAGCCGACATTCCTTTGCCGCGCGCCGCCGCGGAAGGACCACCACGAATACGCTTCCTTTTTGTCCGGATAGAAATGGCGGAAGCTGTCGGTGAAACCGGCGGTGAGAAGCTCGCCGAAACCGGCGCGTTCTTCATCCGAGAAGCCGGCGGAGAAGCGGTTTTCCTTGGGGCGCGCGAGGTCGATTTCCTGGTGGGCCACGTTCAGATCACCGCAGAAAATGACCGGTTTGCTTTTCGCCAGCCCGGCGACGTGACGGCGGAACGCTTCGTCCCAGGTCATCCGATAGGGAAGGCGGCGGAGTCCGTCCTGCGAGTTGGGCGTGTAAACATTCACGAGGTGGAAATCCGGGTATTCCAGCGTCAGCACGCGGCCCTCTTGGTCATGCTCGTCGATCCCGAGACCCATGCGGACGTCCAGCGGCTTCTCGCGTGTGAACACCGCGACGCCGGAATAACCCGGTTTCTGCGCGGAATCCCAATAGCCGTGAAATCCCCCGAGCTCTAGCGGAAGCTCGACTTGCTCCGGGCGCGCCTTGGTTTCCTGCAGGCAGAGAATGTCCGGTTTTTCCGCCAGCACAAAATCCCCCAGGCCTTTGCCAATCGTGGCGCGGATGCCATTCACATTCCAGGAGAGCAGTTTCATCGCGGCCAGCGTTTCACATCAGACCAGCAACATGCAATCGCCATAGCTGAAAAATCGATAGCGCTGCTCCACCGCCTTGCGGTAAGCCTCCATCACCAGCTCCTGCCCGGCGAAGGCGCTCACCAGCATGATCAGCGTGCTTTGCGGGAGATGGAAATTCGTCAGCAAGCCGCCGACCACCCCGAACTGATAGGGCGGGTGGATGAAGATGTCGGTCTCGCCGCGTTGCCCGCGCATCGGCATTCCGATCGATTCCAGAACGCGCGTCACCGTCGTGCCCACCGCGACCACCCTGCCGGCGGCGTTGACTTTTCCCGCAGTCTCCGCGCTCACGATGTAGCGCTCCGAGTGCATGATGTGATCGGAAATCACCTCGGCGCTCACCGGTCGGAAAGTCCCGACACCGACGTGGAGGGTTAGGAAATCGTGCGGGATTTCCTCCAGCATCCCGGGGGTGAAATGCAGCCCGGCGGTCGGCGCGGCGATGGCGCCTTCCTCTCTCGCGAAGACCGTCTGATAGCGCTCCCGATCCGCCAGCTCATCCTCGCGGCCCATGTAGTGCGGCAATGCGAGATGGCCGTGCTCGTTCAAGTCCACCGGCGATTCCCACCGGATCAAGCGGTCGCCGTTTTCGAAAACCTCCGTCACCGTGCCCACGATCCCACCCACCGTCACGGTCCTTCCCAAGCGCAGCGATTTCCCCGGCCTGACAAGGCAGCGCCACTCCAACGGCGAAAGCCGGTCCAGGCAGAGCAGCTCCTTTTTCCCGTCATCCGAAAACACGCGGGCGGGAATCACCTTGGTGTCATTCAGCACCAGCAGATCGTCCGCCCGCAGATACCCGGGAAAATCACGGAACATCCGGTGTTCGATCAAACCGCTGTCGCGGTGCACCACCAACATCCGCGAAGCCGAGCGCTCCGCCAACGGGCGCGCGGCGATCAATTCCTCGGGCAGGTGGTAATCAAAATCCTTCGTCAGCAGCGGCATCGCCCATCCCTAGCCTCCGCCCCGGCGAACTGCAAGGCATGAGCCAAACGCATTCACTCGTCGAAGAAATGGCGCCCGGTCTTGGCGCGTGTCGTTTTGTGATCGGTTTCCCAATAAACATGCTCGGAAATTTGGGGGATTCCCGGCGCGATACCTTGGGTGGCGAAGTGAACGGCTTGTTGCGCTTCGGCGATGGCGTGTTCGCGGATCCGCTCCACCGAGGCAGAGTCCAGGATGGTTTCTTCGATCAGTCGCAGCCGCCAGAGTGTGAGCGGATCGTGATTGGCTTTGCGCTCCTCGATCTCTTCCGCGGAGCGATACCTCTTGTGATTTGCATCTGCAACGGACGCTCCGTAGTAGCGATACGTTGCGATTTCCAAAACCGTTGGGCGGGATTCGACGCGCGCTCGCTCGATCGCGGTCCAGGTTTTCGCCCGGATTTCATAGGGATCGGAATCTCCGAAGTGGTCCCACTCGATGCCATAGGTTTCCGCGCGCCTCGCAAGGCACTCGGTAAAACGTGAGGAGCGCGCGACGGAGGTGCCCATCGCGAAGCCGTTGTTTTCAATGATGTAAATGACCGGCAAGCCGAACAGACCGGCGAGGTTGAGCGACTCATGATAGACGCCCTGGTTCACCGCGCCATCGCCCATGAAACAGACGACCGCGCCGTTGACCCCGAGTTGTTTGAGGGCAAACGCCAGCCCGGCCGCCAGCGGAGTTTGGGCGGCAGCCAGCCCGTGGCACCCCCAGTGATGTCTGGAAGGCTGATAGAATGAGAACATGCCGCCTTTGCCTTGCGAGCAGCCGTTGGTTTTCCCCATCAGTTCGGCGAGGCATGGGCCCATTTCCATGCCAGCGGCGATCGCATGGCCGATGCCACGGCTGCCGCTGATGCTGT
>JBIPMR010000912.1:0-3109 GCA_044369025.1 Luteolibacter sp. | reverse complement strand
CGGGCAACCGTTTATGCGCAATGCCTTTATTGCAGGTTCGCTCGTTGCGATTGCATCTGGAATGCTCGGCTACTTCGTAGTAGTTCGAGAGGGCGAGTTTGCAGCACATGCCCTTGGCCATATTGGGTTCCCGGGAGCTACCGGCGCTGTGCTACTCGGCTTGTCCCCCACTCTAGGACTCGCAGTTTTTTGTGTAGGTGGAGCACTAGTGATTGGCGCCCTTGGCAAGAAGGCCTCTGAGAGAGCTACTGCTACTGGAACAGTGCTTGCCTTTGCTACCGGTTTGGGCATTTTGTTTGCCTCGCTGGCAACCAAGTCCAGCACAACGGTTACCAATGTGCTGTTTGGAAACTTGCTAGCAGTCTCAGTAGATCAGATCAAAGTGTTTGCTGTGTTCACGGTTGCTTTAGCTGTTGTGCTTGCAGTCATTGCAAGGCCCCTCATGTTTGCTTCCGTCAACCCAGAAGTAGCCGAGGCTAAAGGCGTAGCAGTGCAAGCACTCGGAGTCATCTTTTTGGTGCTGATGGGTTTAGTTGTGACTATGGCAGTGCAAGTAGTGGGCACGCTGTTGTTGTTTGCACTTGTCGTGACCCCACCTGCCACGGCGCTCAAGCTGAGTGCAAGGCCAAGCCGAGTTGTGGCTCTAGGTACTGCAATTGGCTTGGCTTCGGTGGTTCTTGGCCTAGTGACGGCAACCATGTTTAACCTGCCCCCAAGCTTCTTTATTGTCACCTACTCATTTGCAACTTGGCTCATAGTCTTGGGAACAACGCGCGAAAAGCACCGGTCAAAATACTGACCTTCAGTCAACTCACGGTGGGTTTTTCTAGCAATTAGCTACGATTGTTCCAATGAATCCGCAAATGAAGAAGACTCCGGGGCAGAGTCGCGCCGGCCGTCTCGTGGTGTTTGCACTGCTTGTCCAAATCCTCACAGTGGGATTTGTTGTTGCACCCAGATCTACCCCAGTAGCAAGTGCTGCTCCCACGATTGAACTCACGAAGACCGCCCCGCGTTCTGTGCTCGCAGGTGCAGAGGCAACGTACCGACTAACGGTAACGAACCCGGGAGACACTGTTGAGTTCAACGTTTCCTTCTCTGATGTGCTGCCAAACGAGGCGCTCTTTGTGGCGGGGTCAGTGGTACCCGAAAGTCTTGGTAACCCTCGGGTGTCAGTTAATCCGGATACTTCGCAGCAGGTTTTGCAGTGGATCAACGTGGGCGACGTAGGCCCCGGCACAAGCACTTCGGTGGAGTTCAGAGTCACACTTGGTGAAGCAGGAAAAGAAGTCGGAAACACGCTGATCAACAACTCCTACGCAGCCTCGCAAACAAATCCAAGAATCGTTCCGCGCTTTGATTCTGCGGGCGTTCCCGTACCGGGGACATATACCGAATCTGCCACTGCTTCGGCGAGTACCAACGTCTCTGCAGTTCAGATCGCGAAGGGTTCCTCGAATGCCCCAGAGGACGAACTTTTGCGTGGGGTACATGATCAGCGTTCCACCTACACCTTGACGGCTTCGAATAATTTTGTGGCAGCAACCACCGGTATCACCGTTGTTGACTATCTTCCTGCAAGCCTTGAGTTCTTAGGTTGCGGAAACATCGATAACACTGCTCCCATTTCTTTGGTTGAGTATCCGGGCGCACCGCGACTGGGGGTGCCAGCGCTCGACCTTGGCCCCACCTGCTTGACCCCGACCAGCGTTGACACCGTGACTGATCCCGCACCGTTGAACGGCGTGGTGTACCCCGAAGGGGTGTACACCCGCGTGGAGTGGTCACTCGGCGATCTTGCAGCTGGCGAAACCGCAGAGATCCGCTATGTGGCAGGAATTCCCCTGAAGGAGAACACCGATTCTTGGGTTGGTACTAGGCCCACTTTGCTCTCTGGAGCGCAGGGATCAAACCTGAACAACAACTCTGGGCCTTCAACGCGAGAACTGCTCGCAGAAGCGACCCTTCGGAACTTTGCCGACATGGCCGGCACCTATACCGCAGCACCCGTCGGATCTGACCCGATAGCTACTTCTGAGGATTCCAAAGCAGTCAGCATTGAAGACGTGCGAATGCGCAAGGCTGTCACCCCCCGAGCGTTTGCGACTGATAACGGAAACGACGTAGCAACTTTCACGCTGACTGTTGACACCTCTGAGTACGTCACCGGGTCTGGGATCGTCATCACTGACGTGTTGCCCGATGGTTACTGCCCCCTCGGCGGCAGCACAAACTTTGCACCCGGCAGTCCTGCGGACTGCAACCCCGGTGGTGGCAGCGCTCCGACCACTCCCTTCTCGAGCGTTGTGTACGACGCAAGCACAGGGGCATACAACATCGTCTTTTCGCCGCTGGCACTCAGTGACAACTCAACGAGATCCATCAGTTTTCAAGCAAGGATGCGCAGTACGTATACCGCCGGGGAACGTGCAGGACTACCAACAGTTGCCGGGGATTCGTTTACCAACCGGGCCTCACTCAGCGCAACGACAACACCAATTCCAAATACTGATGAATCTGGCCCACAAACGGTGACCGATACAGCGTCAGCGACTCAGAACACGGCGGGTCCAACCGTTGATAAACAACTCAAGCCAAGAGATACCTCACCACCTCAGACCGGCAATCCGCTCGTAGATTGTGCAACAACTACGTCACCTGCCTATGGGGAGGCCGTGGAGTTCACACCCGAGCAACTCACCTTCCGCCAAGGCGATCAGATCTGCTTCAAGCTTCGGGTCAACTTTCCATCCACGGTCAAGACCCGAGCCCCGGTACTCAGTGATTACTTCCCGGTTGACACCAGTTACGTGGTCAACAGCGTTGCGCCAACCTCGGCCAACACGGTGACCGTTGCCGAGTTTGTTCCACCAACGGCTGCACCAGGTGTTGGGTCTTGGACCCTTGGTGATGTTCAAAACGGGGTGCGGTTCGCTCAAGCAGGAGCAGTGTTTGAAGCAGTGGTTGCAGTGACTGTTCTCGAACCCACAACGGGCGCCAAACCAGACCTCTTAGGAAATCTGATGAAGCTGCGTACCGAGGATTCTGCAGGCCGCGTCCTCTCCACGCGCGACGCGGTTGACTTCTTGGTAGCACCCGGTCCTGATAT
>JBIPMR010000674.1:0-3112 GCA_044369025.1 Luteolibacter sp. | reverse complement strand
CACCACCGACCCGCGGCATCCGGCCCGCTCGTCGAACTTGAACTCGGCGGCGGAATCATCCTGCGCATTCATTCCGCCCGCAAGGTCCAGCCATGATCCTCACCCACAGCGTCAAGGTCTGCTTGGCCACCCGCCCCTGCGACCTGCGCAAAAGCTTCGACACCCTCAGCGTCGTCGTCCGCGACGAACTGCGCGAAGACCCGCTCTCGCGAAAAGTCTTCGTCTTCCTCAATCGCCAGTGCGACCGCGTCAAGCCGCCCCAAGAGCGGATTGGGCCAGGCGCTCCAATACGCCCTCGGCCAGTGGCCCGCCATGCAGACCTTCCTCGAAGACGGCCGCGTCGAGATCGACAACAACGACACCGAGAACGACATCAGGCCCAGTGCTGTTGGGAAAAAGAACGGGTGATTCGTTGGCAGCCCCGAAGCCGGGAAACGCTCGGCGGTCATGTACACCCTGCTCATCAGCGCCCGCAATCACGGCGTCGATCCGCAAGCCTACCTGCAGGATGTCATCGAGCGCCTGCCCGTGACCCGCCCGGATGAACTCGATGCCCTGCTGCCAGCCAACTGGGCCGCCGCGAACCGCGCTGCCCACCCCGCGATCAAGTCGGGCGACTCGCAAGCCGCCTGAAACCGGCCATCCTCGCCATCCCCGCTCAGTATATCGAGCTCATTCAAACGGCGGACGCTCGGGGGCTTACCATTGAACGGCGACACTTTGAAAGTCTTCCGGGTTCCCGGCGGCAGGCTATCGACGAGCGGCTTGACCAAAACCGAGACGCTTTCCAAAAGCCACAAGAGCGACTGGTGGTTGGGAACGACGAGTTCGGTCATGCGGGTGGATGCGACCTACCGTTACGAAGTCGAACTCAGATCGGATTGGAGCTTTGAATTGGACGAGATCCGCAAGGTGGCATTCGTCGTTGCGCCGAGATCAAAACCTCAACTTCCCGTGGCGATTGACACGAAAACCATCGAGGAGGAGACCAATTCCGGATGGGCTCGTTTCGATAAATGGGACCACTTGGCAGAACTGCGGAAGGAATTGTCGCCATTTCTTGAGAAAAAGGCAAACAGCCCGGAATGCATCGACCTGGTCCGTGGCGAGGCCCGCAGGACGGTGGAGGAGTTTGTCGGCGATTGGATCATCAAGGAACATGGCTGGACCAGCAAGGACCGCCCGGTGGTGAAGGTCTATTTCGAAGATGAGAAGGACATCCCTTTCCCGACGGGCAGGCGCCTCAGCGATTACGTGCAGTGACAGATCAACAGGGATTGAGCCTCCGTAGCGTCGCTCTCGCTTCATTCGCGAAATTCTGGAATTCCGCTGACAGCCGCGAATCCGCCGCGACTCTTTCCCAAAATATTACCGCCCATGCCATGGCTTCTCGCCAATGCTCACGCGCGGCGGGTAGGGGAGGTGCCGGAGCGAAGGTCCGTCCGACGATTTCGCCCTGCAAGCTCGGGGCCCACAGCATCGGCAGCATGTCGTAGGCGGGGGCCACTTGAAATGGCAGCGTATCTCCCAGCCAGAAGGCGAGGTTTCCGAAGTGCATGTCGGTATTGCCGATGAGTTCGCCGAACGCGTGCAATCGGCGGACCGTGGCCACGGTCTCCGCATCTACCAAGCCTTCCTGGTGCAGTTCCAAGGCCGCCGTCGGCCAGTCCCGCCGAGCCACGCTGGCAACCGCTGCGGCATGCAGTGATTCCAGCGAAACCGCGCCCCGTCGGCCGCCCGCGCCCACGCGGTCGAAGCGAGGGACTTCCAAAAACCTCCGGCCGGCCGCATCCAGGAGGCGCGCTCCAGCCGTGGCTAGACCGTTTTCCGCCAGCACCTCGTGCGCGTGGAACTCGCATAGGAGCAAATCCGCCCAGCGTCGCCCGGCCGCTTGGTCCATCGGCGGCGAGAACTTCACCAATACCGGATGATGACTGCCCGATCCATCCCGCACGGTGGTCAGGAACTTCGGCTGCTCACCGCCGGCGGAGGTTCCGGGCAGCGCGCTGGCGGCGAGCCCGGCCATTTCCGGATAGCGAGTTTCGCGCTCGGGCGCATGGATCCAATTTTCCGAACCAGGAAAAACCGAACGTGCGAGTGCCCGGCGCAGACAATCGTCGCCCACTACCTGCGAGCCTGGTAAGTCCTCGCCCGCGGCTTGTAGATAGACCAGGATGTCATCCTCGCCCCACCGCCTTGGATCCTCGGGAACCGGGAGCGAGCGGGAAATTTTCATGGCGATGGCCCGACCAAGAAATCCTTGCGGCCGCGCATCGCCAAGGAAAAAGGGAAAACCTTCCCACAGACCTTCGCGGTCGGAAAATAGAGCCGCCCACGCAGGCCGCGCACTCGCCCACAGGATGCGCCAGCGCCGTTCGTGCAATGCCTCCAACTCGGCCCAAAGGCGGGCCTGACCGGACTCGTCCACGGCATAAATCGGCCAGCGGCTGCCCACGATCCAGACCGGACGTCTCATGGCGTAGCGGGTGCTGCGGGTCGCCCCCATCGTCACCAAGTCATCGCCGAAATCCGCCAGCGCCCGGACGACGGTCGTGCGGTTCACCTGCAACGCCGCCGCCAGTTCCGTCGCCGAGACCGGCCCCCGCGACCGGATGAGCGGGGCGAGGTTTTCACGGGTGATTTGTGCGGGACGGGCCATCGGCAGCAATTATGCATCGTAATTCGAACGAATCAATTAAAATTAAATTGCTTATAATTAGTGAATAATGAAGTTATTGTAATTCAAAAAGCAGATAAAGCGCATCGTAATATGGGACTCAAGCTTTAGCAATTTTGAACTTCTTATGGCGCAGCTGGCTCAAAAAAGATGAGCCGTCGGCGAGAGAAGGTAAAGTGGTCGGAGCGGGCCGGATCACGCCCTACCGAGAGGCATGGGGTCAAGCCATCGCGAGGTTTGGAGCAGGGAGAATTTCCTTTTTGATCTGAGGGCCTTTGTCGGCGACCGCTTTGCTCAGATCATATTCCGCCTGGAGGCGGATCAAAAGCGCTGCGGAAATTCCGAGATAGCGCTCGAACCGCAGGGCGGTATCGGCGGATACGCCTTTTCTCCCGGCGAATATATCGCTGAGACGGCTGCGCGGGATTGCCATAT
>JBIPMR010000155.1:0-7063 GCA_044369025.1 Luteolibacter sp. | reverse complement strand
AGTCGCTGGTGCTGCCGCTGGTCAAGTGGCTGCAGGAACATGGCGTGAGGTTCCACTACGGAACCGAGGTGACCGATGTCGATTTCGACATCGCACCCGGACGCAAACAGGCGACCCGCATCCACTGGCTCAGGGACGGCGTCGAAGGCAGCGTTGATCTTGGCTCCGACGACTTGTTATTCATCACCATCGGTTCGCTGACCGAGAACTCGGACAATGGTGACCACCACACACCGGCGAAGCTCAATGCAGGTCCTGCGCCGGCATGGGACCTGTGGCGGCGCATCGCCGCCAAGGATACTGCGTTCGGGCACCCGGAGGTGTTCTGTTCGCACATCCCCGAGACCAAATGGGAGTCGGCCACCGTCACAACGCTCGACCCACGCATCCCGAAGTATATCCAGCAGATCGCCAAGCGTGATCCGTTCAGCGGCAAGGTGGTGACCGGCGGCATCGTGACCGCGAAGGACTCATCCTGGCTGCTCAGCTGGACGGTGAACCGGCAGCCGCACTTCAAGCAGCAGCCCAAGGACCAGATCGTGGTTTGGGTTTACGCGCTGTTCGTCGAGAAACCCGGTGACTATGTGAAGAAGCCGATGCAGGACTGCAGCGGCGAAGAGATCACCCAAGAATGGCTCTATCACCTGGGGGTGCCGGTCGAGGACATCCCCGAACTGGCCGCAACGGGTGCGATCACCGTACCGGTGATGATGCCTTATGTGACCGCCTTCTTCATGCCGCGCCAAGCCGGTGACCGCCCGGATGTGGTGCCTGAAGGCGCTGTCAACTTCGCCTTCATCGGGCAGTTCGCGGAATCTAGGGAGCGCGATTGCATCTTCACCACCGAATACTCCGTCCGAACTCCGATGGAGGCCGTCTACACATTGCTCAACGTCGAGCGCGGCGTGCCGGAAGTATTCAACTCCACCTACGACATCCGGACACTCCTGTCCGCGACCGGCCGCCTGCGGGACGGCGAGGAGGTCGATATCCCGGGGCCCGCGTTCCTGCGCAATCTGCTGATGAACAAGCTCGATAAAACCCAGATCGGCGCACTGCTGCGCGATTTCGGTCTTGTCGCGAGTGACTGACCGGACTTTTCCGGTGTCGGTTTCAAGATTTTCACCGGGAATTTTCCGGAAAAAGAGAGGCATGCCAAAATGGAAAAGAGAGAAGATTTGTCGATCAACGTTTATCTCAACGGTCTCGGCCTGGGTTCGATTGCAGCTGCGATGTTTCGCCTTCCAGCCGTGGCATTCGGCGGTGGAAATGAAGCGTTACATGCACCTCTTTTTTCACGAGATGCCGAACATGAACACGATGGCCGCTCTGGAACGGACCCGCTATACCAACTTCCACTCGTTCATCCTGCCCACCCTGCGCTTCATGCTGAAGAAAGGCGTGAACTTCCACTACGACCGCAGGATCTCGGACGTCGATTTCATGACCGACGCGGGCGGCAAGGAGAGGTGGATCGGGCGCATCCACCTCGAAACCGGGAGCGGCGAGCCCATGCCATCGATCGAGGTGCGCGACACCGACCTCGTCTTCCTGACCATCGGCTCCATGGTCAGCAACGCCTCGTTCGGCGCCCACGACCGCCCGGTGGACCAGCCCGCCCTCGGCAGCGAAAACCTTGGCGGAGCCTGGACGCTGTGGAAGAAGATTGCCGCCAAGCAGCCCGACCTCGGCCGCCCCGACCGGTTCCTGCGCGACATCTCCCAGTCCAAGATGATGACCTTCACCGTCACCTTCTGCGGAGGACTGTTCCAACGCAAGTTCGAGTGGTTGGTGGCGCGGCAGATGGGCCGCCAGAGCCCGCTGCCCATTACCGCCTCTCCGTGGATCCTGCACCTCCACACGTATCGCCAACCCTTGTTCCCCAACCAGCCCCGCGATACCTGCGTGATCTGGGTGATCTGGGTGACGGCGCTGCGGGACAACCGCATCGGCACGTTCGTCAAGAAGACCATGCCCGAGGCACCGGCCGCGAGATCCTGGAGGAGCTGTTGGGCCACCTGCAGTTCGACCAGGATGAGGCGGAGAAAAACGAGATCCTCGACACCTCCACCTGCATCCCCTGCATGCTGCCATACTGCATCAGCCAGTATCACCCGCTCACCTGCCTTGCGGTTGCGGGTGCGTTGGCCCGCTAGGTTTACCAGCCAGACTCGCTCGCTCCGCGGGTTTCATGGAGTCGGGATCCGTCATCCGATGTTAGCTAAGCCACCGGACCTGGGCCGGGAAGCATATCGGGGAGATCCAGCCTAGCAACTCCGATGCGGCTGTCCGCCATGCCGTAATAGACATCGAAACGACCCGGTGTTCCGAGATCGTCCCGGCGGTCGATGCCCGTCGGAAAGACGACGTTGGGGACGATGCCATGTCTTTCCTCGCGCAGCAAGGGCGCCAGGACCGGCTCCGGGGAGCGATAGAGGATCACGCGGGGGTGCTGTTCGGAGAGGATCATGATGCCAGCCGAATAGCACAGCGGATGCTTGGGGCCACCGGGCGCGTCCACTTCATGCACCCCATGATAGATGATCAGCCAGCCGTGGGGAGTGAGCATGGGCGGGGTGCCGCCGCCGATCTTCAGCATCTCCCATGGATAGACGGGAGTGGCGAGCCGGTGATGGGAGTTGAAGAGGCCCGGCGGTCTCGGTTCACTGCGGTTCCCGGGCATGGGACAATACGAGATCCAGATGCTTTCATGATCCAGATCGACCAATCGGGATTTCCCCTGGCAGGCGGTTTCCTCCGGCTTGGTGCCTGGAAAAAGCGGACGATGAAGCATGGCCATTTGCAGCTTCCCGGCGTGATTGGGCACGGCCACGGGAAAGACGCAGGCGTCCTTGTTATCGACATGGGCGAAGTCGATGCCGCAATACGGCTCAAAGGTGACCAGGCCCAGCCGGGTCCAGTGGAACAGGTCTCTCGAAACCGCCACCGCGATCCTCGGACCGATCGACGAGAGCGCCGAGTAAGTCATCACATACAGCCGCAAAGGCTCCAGGAACGTGATGCGCGGATCCTCGCAGCCGCCGCCCCCGTGCGGCACCAGTTCGTATTCCGCCTCAGGCTCCAGTGCGATGCCAAGACGCTCCACACCGCAGGGATCGCCCGCGTCGTCGAATCTCACCCGGGCAATGCCGATGCGGGATAAGTTGCCCGCCGCGACGAGCCGGGGAAACAGATAGAGCTGGCCATCAGGACCACGCACCGCCGCAGGATTCAGCACTCCTTCGGCTTCATGCGGGTTTCCCGCTTCCGGCTCCATGATTTGACCGAAACGCTTGAGGTGGAAACCGCTCATCGGCTCGCTTCTCCTTCCGGGCCGGCGATGAGCGCAGGCTCGTGCCACGCGAGGAGCCGCCGGGCATTCGGGACGACCACAATGTTGCGGCCTTCGTGCGCGACGGACGCGGGAAGCCCGAAGAACCTCGTGCCGAAAAAGCCAACCGCCAGCGCCGATCCGGCGACAGCCACGGTGAGCATGTTCCACCGCTCCTGAATCCAATGTGGCGGAAAGTGCGGCGCGAATCCGTGATCGGGGTCGTCGTTCATGGTTTTTGGGGCGGTAGAGTGGTTGAAGTCGGTTGGGGCCAGTCCGCACCGGAGCCGATCCATCGCTCTAACACAGTGATCGCGGAGGCTGGCAAACGATGTTCCGCCGCCGATTTCATTTCCTTCACTTCGCCGGAGACGATCTCGATGAGCCGGCTCGCACCGGCGTTCCCCGGCACGATCAACGGCCTTTTCTCCGTTGGCGCGAAGAAGTCACCATGGCGATCCACGCGCAAGCCAGCCCTTTGTCTTTTGGGGCCGTGACAACCGATGCACGAGGATTCAAAAATCGGCATCACGTCCCGCCAGAAATCCACCTTTTCCGGCGCTGGCTCCCGCGGGATGGAGATCGCCTCACCGGGTTCCCGCAAGGGATGCAACGGGGTTTCCATTTCCCTCACACCCGAGTGGACCGCCCAGGCGAACAAGCCTGAGGCGGCGAGCAGGCTAAGCACCGTGGAGATTCCGGCAATGCGCCGCTGGTTGGCTGGAGCCTTGAGCGTGGTGAACCGGCGGCGGATCGTCGCGAACAGCCATTCCCAATGCAGAACCACATGGGTGAGCAGCACGCCTAACAAGACAAGACCGGCCCAGAAATGAATGGAACCCCACTCGTGCCGGGACAGGCTCCACAACTCGTGCGTGCGGTTGGTGGCCGGCGGCAATGGAAAGCGCAGGATGTAACCGGTGGCGAGCATGACCAGCAGGCAGATCGCTGCTAGAGTGTCGATCAAGAGATTGAGGAGTCCGCGATTCATGGGATACTTGATAGGTTCATGGCTGCTGTCTGGAGGGGATCATGATGCCGGCGAAGCTTCGCCCGGCCACTTGTCCGGACTTACGAGGGTTCCCGGCGGCAATGGAGATTCTGTTGGGGCGATATTCATGTTGCTCCCGGGTGCGGCATGCTTTCCCGCCGCGCGTTCCGCACGACTTTCGCCAACTCCAGAACCACCAGCGGAATCGCGCCGGCGGCGACGAGCACGAGGCCATCGGTGAAGGGGATCGGCGAGGTCTTGAGGAAGCGGCCCAGCATGTCGTTGTGATGGCTCCAGATCTGGAAGCCATATGAGGCGCAAACGACTGCCAGGAGATTGAGGTTCGTGAACAGGGAGATCCGCCAGACGGGTTTGGTCTCGCTGCGCGCACCGAAGGAGCGCAGGAGTTCGGCGAAGACGAGCACGGTGAACGCCTGCGTCCGCGCCACCTCCACGGTTTCCGTCCGGAGGCTGTAGAAGTAGACCGCGAACGCCACTCCCGCGGTGAGAAAGCCGGTGAGCGCCATGGTGCGGAGGAAGCGGCTGTTGGTTAGGCGCTCGGACGGGGGCCGTGGCTGGCGTTTCATCACCTCGGGATCGATCGGATCGGTCGCGAGGCAGAGCGCGGGCAGGCCGTCGGTGACCAGATTGATCCAAAGGAGATGGATCGGCAGGAGCGGCGTGGGCAGGCCGATGATGACGCAAACCAGCATCAGCAGGAGTTCGCCGGTGTTACCTGCTAGCAGATATTGGAGCGTTTTGCGGATGTTATCATAAATGCCGCGGCCCTGTTCGACGGCGGCCACGATGGTCGCGAAGTTGTCATCGGTGATGATCATGTCCGAGGCCTGTTTGGTGACCTCCGTGCCGGAAATCCCCATCGCGATGCCGATGTCCGCGCCCTTGATGGCGGGAGCGTCGTTGACGCCGTCGCCGGTCATCGCGACCACGGCGTCGTTCGCTTTCCACGCGCGGATGATGCGCAGCTTGTGCTCGGCGGTGACGCGGGCATAGACGCTGGTCTGGAGCGAGCGGGTGCGGAGTGCGTCGTCGGCCAGCTTGTCCAAGTCGCTTCCCGTCATCGCCACTTGTTCGTTGTCCGCGATGCCGAGATCCCGCGCGATCGCCGTCGCGGTATGTGGATGGTCACCGGTGATCATCACCACGCGAATGCCGGCGGCGCGGCATTTGGCGATCGCTTCCCTGGCCTCCTGGCGCGGGGGATCATACATTCCCGCCAGACCGACGAACACCAGATCCTGCTCCACGGCATCAGCCGTTAGGGCGGCGGGTGGGGCTCCGTCCATGTCGCGAAAGGCCGAGCCGAGCACCCGCAGGGCGCGCTGCGCCATCGCGGTAAGTTGCGCGAGGATCTTGTCGCGGTCCTCGTCGGTCAGGGGGCGGATCCCCTCGCTCGTGGAGAGGTGGGTGCAGCGTTCCAGCAAGGGGCCGGGCGCGCCGTTGACGAGCGCGCGGAGCTTTCCGTCCGGCATTTTGCGAAGCGTCGCGCTGCGTTTGCGATCCGAGTCGAAGGGGATCTCGTGAAATTTCGGCATCGCCTTTTCGATAGCCTCAACGCTGCCACCGGCCTTGACGCCCGCGGCGAGCAGGGCGCCTTCGGTGGGATCGCCGATGACTTTCCACGCGCCATCTTCTTCGGCGAGATGGGAGTGGTTGCAGCCGATGAGAACGGTCGCGAGTTCGAGCAAGGCCGCGGCATGGGCGGCTTCCGTTTTCTTGCCAGCGGAACGCACTTCGCCTTCCGGACCGTAGCCCTCACCGGTGACTTCATAGTTTCGATCTGCGACGTAGAGCGCGCGCACCGTCATCTGGCCGACCGTCAAGGTGCCGGTCTTGTCGGTGCAGATGACCGTGGTCGAGCCAAGGGTCTCGACCGCCGCGAGTTTGCGCACCAGCGCGTGACGGCGGGACATGCGCATCACGCCGAGCGAAAGCGCCACCGTGACGATGGCTGGCAAACCTTCCGGCACGGCGGCGACCGCCAGACTGACGGAGGTCATGAACAACTCCATCAGCGGTGTCCCGCGCAGCATTCCTAACGCAAACAGCACCACCACGATGCCGAGCGTGGCCCACACGAGGATGCGGCCGAACGCGTCGAGTTTCTGTTGGAGCGGGGTCTTCTCGTTGCCCGCCGTTTCGATGAGTCCCGCGATCCGGCCCAGCTCGGTCTCCATCGCGGTGGCAACCACAACGGCCTCACCCGTCCCTGTGGCCACACTCGTGCCCATGAACAGCATGTTCTCACGGTCCCCAAGCGGAATGTCGTCCTGCCCTAAACTTCCAGGCTGCTTCTTCACCGCATTCGACTCGCCAGTCAACGCCGCCTCGATGCACTTGAGCGAGGCGGCGGTGAGCAACCGCGCGTCCGCCGCGATCAGATCACCCGCTTCGAGAGCGAGGAGGTCACCCGCGACGATTCCCGAGGCGGGAATCGAGACGACCTGGCCGTCGCGCCGCACCTTGGCTTGGGGCGCGGCCATCTTCCTGAGCGCGGCGATGGACTTTTCCGCATTGTATTCCTGATAGAATCCGATCACGGCGTTGAGGACGAAGATGGCGAGGATGGCACCGGCATCCACCACCTCGCCCAACACACCGGAAATGATGCCCGCCACGATGAGGATCCAGATCAGCAGGCTCTTGAATTGCCCGAGGAAAATCTGGTAGGGGCTGATGCGCTTGCCTTCGGTCAGTTCATTCTGCCCATCCACCGTTAG
>JBIPMR010000673.1:0-3113 GCA_044369025.1 Luteolibacter sp. | reverse complement strand
CACCGGGCCGGGATTGCGGCCGAATTTGCCGAGGGCGATGTCCATGGCCGCAGGGGCGAAGTTTTTCCAGCGTCCCAGTTTGACGTTCATCATCGCCTGCATGCCGACGATCTGGGAGGTCGGCGTGACGAGCGGAATCCAGCCAAGCGCTTCCCTGACATAGTGGATTTCCTTCATCACGTCACCGACCCGGTCGGCCATGTTGAGTTCCTTGAGTTGCGTGCGGAAGTTGCTGAGCATGCCGCCGGGAACCTGATAGACCAGGATATCGGCATCGGTGCGCTCGTTGGCCGGGCTGGTGAACTCACGGAGTCCGGCATAGACGACTTCGAGGGCATTGCGGATTTCCGTGAGCAGTTCCGGATCGAAATGATCCGGGCGGCGCGGGTGATCGGTGAGCAGCGCCAGCATGCGGGCGGTATCCGGTTGGGCGGTGCCGTTGGCGAAGGGCGCGATGGAGGTTTCCACCGCCTCCGCGCCGGCGTCGATGGCTGCCAGATAGGTGGCTGCCGCCAGGCCGGCGGTGTCGTGGCTGTGGACGGTGACCCCCAGGCCGGTCGCCTTCATTAATTCCCTAACAAGATTGGCCGCGACGACGGGAGGAAGCACGCCGGACATGTCTTTGATCGCGAGGGAATGGCAGCCCATTTCCGCCAGTTCGATGCCGAAGGCGATGAACTTCTCCAAGGTGTGGACCGGGCTCTGCGTATAACAGATTTCGCCCCGCGCGTGGCGTCCGGTGGCGATGACGCAACGGACGGCGGTGCGGAGGTTTTCCGGATCATTGAGGGCATCGAAAATCCGGAAGATGTCGCAACCGGCGTCGGAGGTGCACTGGATGAACGCCTCGACGACGTCATCGGGAAACGCGGTGTATTGGACGATGTTCTGACCGCGCAGCAGCATGAGTTGCGGGGTGCTAGGGGCGGCCTTTTTGAGGGCGCGGAGGCGGTCGAAGGGATTCTCGCCGAGGAACCGGAGGCAGGAGTCGATGGTGGCTCCGCCCCAGGTTTCGAGTCCGGCGAAGCCGGCGCGGTCGAGCAGTGCCGCCGCCGGAAGCATCTGGGCAGTGGTCATTCGCGTCGCTGCGAGCGATTGATGGCCATCTCTCAGGGCGGTGTTGTTGAAGCGGATGGGGGCTGCGGTGGTTTTCACGATGCAAGAATGAGCCGGGTTCTCGAAATCCGCTTCGCAGCTGGCATGATTTCAGTCGCATTTTATGATGTCAGCGGATGCGATGTGGCCTGGGACGATGCCACGAATCATCCACAGAGCGCTTGATCAGCAGCAGGCGACCGTAGACAGGGTGCCTAGTGAGCCATGCCCCGGTGTTGTGGATGCGTGAGGATACGCGCCGTCGAGCCCAATCCATGGCGATGATTGGGGAGTAGAGAGACCCTGGGGGCATCGGTCGTGTGTTTTTTTCCAAGCAGCCAGTAGGTGATGCCCAGCGCGAAAACCAACACGCCACTGGCCTGGACGTAGTCTGCCGAAACGTTGTTGAAATCGACGACCACCACCTTGCGCGCGATGGCCATGAGCGCCGTCACCACAACCAGCAACCAGCAGTCGGATCAGCAGAAGGCAGGGTTGTTCATCGATCCTCAGTTTGCTTTGGGTTGCTGATAGGCGGCTCGGGGAAAATCAATCATCGAGCACCCGCACGAGATAGAGCGGGCGTGGACTTTGCCCCAGCAGGGACATGGCGACCGAACCGAGCACGACTGATGCCAAACCCGTATGACCGTGAGTGGCGAGACAGATCGCATCGGCTCCGAAACGCTCCGCGGCTTGAGATATCCCTTGGGCGGCATCGCGGTGTTCGACCACTTCCACCTCGGTTAGGATGCCGCGCGCTGCCGCGTCTGCCGGGATCAGCGCTGCTAGTTGGTGATGACAGATTCCGACGTGTTCGGCGTGGCGCGTTTTGAAGCGCTGGTCCACCTGGCCCTGCAGATACTCGCCATGGGGCATTTCATGCGGGTGCATCACATGCACCAGACGGACAGTGCCACCAGCGCCAAGGAGCGAGCAGGCATGGGGGATCGCCCGATTTGCCAAGGTCGAAAAATCAGTGGCGACCAGCACTTTGCGCACCGTCGGAACGATGGGAACCGGCGTCGTCCTCAGCGTGGCCGAGGGAACCACCACCACATTCATCGTCGCGCTGTGGAGCAGACCTCTCGATACGGACCTATTCCAAACCCTCTCGAAGCCTTGATATTGATGCGAGCCGATCACTACCAGGTCGGCACCTGCTTGCTTGGCCATGCCGGCGAGTGCCGCATCAGGACGCCCCCAGTTGGCTTCGACACGGATTTGAAAATCGTTGGAGCCAAGCAATTCCGTCACTTTGGCCCGTAGGTCGCGCTCCAGGATTGCCTGCACTTCCGGGGGATTTCCCACCAAGGCGAGTGGTCCGGCGCCGCCCAGGCGGGCGCGTTGTTCCGGCGGATGGTCTACGTAGCCGACCACCACCACGCATGGGCCGATCAACTGGAGTTCCTTGATCCAGCGCAATGCGGCTTCGGAGGTCGCGGTGAAATTGAACGCGACAAAAACCTGCAGCGGGCGCTCACCGCGTGTCCATTCCAGGAACGGGGTGGCATCCCGCAGCACCAGCGTCGGCACGAGGGCCCGTTCCGCAGTGCGCTCGGAGACGCTTCCTAGCAGCCAGCGTTGTGGCGCGCGCTTGCCGAGTGAGGAAACCACCACCATCCGGCAGGATATGGGAATTGCCCGTTTCACCAGTTCCTCGTCGGCATTGCCTTCAACGATGGATTCGTGAACATCCGCCCCCTGTTGCCGCAATCGATCCGCCTCCGCGCTCAATGCTTCAAGCACCGGCGAGTAGGAAGGGAGCGCGCTAACATGCAGTAAATCAAGCGGACATTTCAGGCACCGTGCCAAGGCGGCCGCCGCATCCGCCGCGTGACCGGCGGCGGGAGTGAAGTCGGTTCCGCAGATGACGACGGGATTGAGTTCATCCAATGGTTTGGTTTTCATGGTTGATGGGGTTGGGGTTGGGGTTGGGGTTGGGGTTGGGGTTGGGGTTGAGGTTGAGGTTGAGGTTGAGGTTGAGGTTGGTGTCTAACTGGTTCCGGGGTTTTTAA
>JBIPMR010000672.1:0-3115 GCA_044369025.1 Luteolibacter sp. | reverse complement strand
TGGTATTTCAGGTGTTCCATGCCCTGGATGTCGTCTTCCGTGTAGAGCGGCTTGACGGGGATTTTTTCCATGGTGTCCCAGACGACCGAGCCGGCGGGCTTGCCGTATTCTTTTTCAAGGGCGGCGCACCATTGTTCATAGCCGGTTGTGGCGGGCGGGGTGGTGTGGGGGATTTCGGCGAATGCGGGGCGGCTCATGGTGAAGGAGATGATTTAGGAATTTTGGAAGTTTGGCAGGTATTTCCGATGTTGCCCTTGTTTTAAGGTCACAATTTGTGACCCTAAAGATGCGAATGGGTGTGGCGGTTGGAAACCGCCGCCACGGTTAGAGGACACCGGCTTTTTTGAGGAGCTGGGCGTTGAGTTCGTAGTTGTTGCTGCGGACGTTGACGAAGTCATCGACGCCGGCGGCGCGCCAGGCGGCTTCCTGGTCGCCGGGGGCACCGGCGACTAACAGAGTGATGCCGGGTTTGGCGGCTTTGACTGCAATTGCGAGCGGGGCGACGGTTTCCTGATAGGTGGCGTCGTCCGAGGTGATGACGGCGATGGCGGCCGGGCTTGTGGTTAGAGCGGCGACGGCGGCGTCGGTGGTGGCGAAGTCGCGGACGCCATCGACGGCGAATCCGGCGGCTTCGAAGAACGAGGCGGTCCAGTCGGCACGGAGGCGGTAGCGGCCGGAGGGGCCGATGTTGAGCTGCAGGATGGCGGGGGCTGCGCCGGTTTTCGCGGCGAAGGCGGCCGAGGCGTCGCGCAGGGCTTCGTATTCTTCGGCGGCGCGGTGGGGTGTTAGCGCTGGGATGGTGAAATCCGAGGGCTGCGGGTTGCAGGCCGCGGCGATCTGGGAGGTCGTGGCACCGGCGAGGGCGGCGGCGATGGCCTGTTCGACGAGGGTGGCTTTTTCAAACGGGGCGAGGGCTTCCGCGGTGGGCGGGGCGCTGGATTTCCGGGAATCCGCAGGTTTGATTGCGAGTCTTTTGCCCTTGAGGTCGGGATACATGTTGGATCCGACGATCTTGTCCTTGCGGCGGCGGATGTTTTGGAATTTGGCCTGGCAGACGGCTTCGACGGCTTGTTGGATGGAGCCGTTTTCGAGGTTGGCGGGCATGCCGCCGGATGTTTCGATATCCTGGAGGATGCCCCAGCTTTTGGCGGCGATTTGGTCGGTGAGCCACTCGATGTAGGTGGAGCCGCCGGCGGGATCGATCACGTGGTCGAGGCCGCATTCCTCGCGGAGGATGATGTGGAGGTTGCGGGCGATGCGGCGCGAGAACTCGTCGGTGTGTCCGGAAATTTCATCGAAGGGGCCGACGTGCAGGCTGTCCACGCCGGCAACGACGGCGGCGAAGGCCTCGGCGGTGACGCGTAGCATGTTGGTGTGGGCGTCGTAGGTGGTCTTGTTCCACTTCGAGGTGTTGGCATGGATGTGGACCGGGGCGTTTTCGACGCCGTAAGCGGCGGCCACTTTGCTCCAGAGCCAGCGGGCGGCGCGGATTTTGGCGATTTCCATGAAGTAGTCCGAGCCGACGGCGAGGCGGAGGCGGACGTGTGGGAGCACGCTCGCGGGCGAGAGGCCGCGGGTTTTCATTTCCTCCAGATAGGAAACCAGGGTGGCGATGACGTAGCCGAGTTCCTGGGTGGCGGTGGCTCCGGCGTTGTGATAGATGTCGCCTTGGATGGTGAGCGTGCGCACGCCGGGGGCGTTTTTCCGGGCGTAGGCGGTGAGGGCGGCGATTTGATCGAAGCGGGTGCCGGGGTCTTGCGCGGTGCCGCCGTGGGTGAGCAGGTCAGCGTATGGGTCGTTGTCGAAACAGCCGCGGAGATGTTCGAGGTTGAGGCCGGCATCGGTGGCGGCGGCGAAGTAGATCGCGGCCAAGGGAAGGCTGTCGGCACCGGAACGCCAGTAAGTGGAGATGGCGTCGATATTGATGCCGTTGAAGGCGGTCTCGAAATCAGCGCGATTTTCAATGGCGAGGCCGTCGCCGATGTTGAGCTCGCTTTGGCCGCCGTTGAGTCCCTCATGGGCGATGCGGTTGAAGACGGCCGGTTCGGTGGCGTTGAGTTCCTGCGAGACTTCCCAGCCGGCTTTGAGGAAACCTTGGGCGTGGCTGCCGCGGACGAGCGCGTCGGAGCCGGGGAACTGTTTCCGGTGTTCGAGGTTTGCGATGTCTTCCTGGCGGTAGATCGGCTGGATGGTGATGTCCTCATAGGTCTTGCTGACCAGGAGCTTTTCAAAAGGCGCGCCCTTGAGCAGGGCCTCGGCGGCGGCGTGCCACTGCTCGTAGCTGTGCTCGGGGAATTCGGAGAGGAGTTGTTCCATGGGGGGTAGATTTTAAGATTCAAGACTCAAGACATAAGACTTGAAGACACAAGAGAGGAGAGAAGATTAGATAACGGAAGACGTATTGCGTGAGTGGATTATGAATTGATATCTTCATCTTGTGTCTTGTTGTCTTGCGTCTATGTCAGAATTTCGCTTTGCGCATGTCGCCGGTTTCGAGAAAGCACTCGTGGAAGGCGAAGGCGGAGCGGAAGGATTGCGGGGTGTGGCCGCCGGCGGTGAGGTGGTAATAATGCCAGAGCAGGTCCTGATAGGATGGATCGACGCAGTTGCGGATGATCGTTTCCGCGCGTTCGCGGGGGTCTTTGCCGCGCAGGTCGGCGACGCCGTGTTCGGTGACGAGCACCTGCACCGAGTGTTCGCTGTGATCCATGTGCGAGCACATCGGGACGATCGCGGAGATGTTGCCGCCCTTGGCGGTCGAGGGGCAGGTGAAGATGGAGATGTAGGCGTTGCGGGTGAAGTCGCCCGAGCCGCCGATGCCGTTCATCATTTTCTGGCCGAGCACGTGGGTGGAGTTGATGTTGCCGAAGATGTCCGCTTCGAGCGCGGTGTTGATCGAGACGATGCCGATGCGGCGGACGATTTCCGGGTTGTTGGCGATTTCCTGAGGGCGCAGCAGCAGGCGGCCGCGGTAGTTTTCCAAGTGATCATATATACTTTGGAGGACGGGGTCGGTGAGGGTGAGCGAGACGCCGCTGACGAATGAGCAGCGGTCGCGATTGAGCAGCTCGATGACGGAATCCTGGATGACCTCGGTGTACATCTGGAAGCGTGG
>JBIPMR010000671.1:0-3121 GCA_044369025.1 Luteolibacter sp. | reverse complement strand
CCTGATAGCGCTCGACCGTCCAGCCGCGGACGTAGGCGGGATCGTAGGGTTTGAGATCGGTGAGGGTGGGGAAGGGCTCGACTTTCCGCAGCAGCGCGGCGTGCACGCCGATGGTTCCGGGGACGGCGTCGTCATCGAAAAAATGCGACAAGTGACCGGCGCTGTTTTCCCAGCGGGTTCTGCGCACCCGGCGGGTGGCGGTTTTGCCGTTCGCGTCGCGGTAGGATTCGCTGACGTAGTAATAGTAGCCGGACTCGGCGGTCCAGGCGGCATCGACGTGGGCGTCGAAGGTCCAGTAGGGCAGATAGATGCCGTGCAGCGTGTCGGTGAGGGCGGCGCGCTTGAGTTTGTCAGGGGCCCACCAGCGGCTGCCATACCACGTGCGCAACTGGTCGCGGACGCGGGTGGCGGGAATCACCGCGGGCAGCAGGCTTTCCGGAGTGATGGCATCGATCAGCTCGTCGACCGGAACAATCGCCGGCGAACCGCAAAAATCACAACGCTGCGCCGCGCGGTCGGGATCGAAAATGCTGATCGCCTGGCAGCTCTCGCATTTCACGGACTTTTTCTCCGCCTTGAGGCCGCGCAGGGTGGGGGGGATCGCGGCAAGCGCCGTGTCGAGGTCGTGCTCGACGATCGCCGCGCCTAACGCATTTCCGCCATCGGACCAGGGCAGGATGGTGCCGCAATACGGGCAGGCGAGCGCCTTTTTGGACGCGTCCCACTCGGCATCCCCGCCGCATTCCGGGCAGGGATGTTTTCGCAGTGCGCTGACTTCGGCCATGGCTTCGGTTTACTCGGCGAGGAAGGCGTCGAGGGCGGTCCGCGGGATGCGATAGGCAGCGCCGATTTTTTTGCCTTTCAAGTCACCGGCATCGATCGAGGCGATGACATCCGCTTCGGTCACCCCGAGGATTTCCGCGGCTTGCGCCGGGCTGAGCAGTTCGGGAATTCCGGCGGCTGCGGGCGCGGCCGAGCCGGATAGCGGCGGTGGTTGGCTCTGCATCGATTTCATCATTTCCTGGGCCATGCCGAAGCCCATCGCCATTTGGCCGGCCGCTGCGGCGGGGGATCCGCCGCCGTCGCCGCCGCCCTGGGTCATGGATTCCGCCATTTGGAATTTCACGTAGTCGTTGAGGTTGCCGATCACGCCCATGCTGGAGCGCTTGTCGATGGCGGCTTCGACTTCCGGCGGCACGGAGACGTTCTCGACGATGAAGCTGGTGATCTCGATGCCGTATTTGGCGATCACCTGCGGATTGATCAGCGGCAGTAGCGCATCGCCGAGTTCCGAATAGCGGGAGGCGACGTCGAGTGCCGCCACGCCGCAGGAGGCGAGCGCGTCGCTGAAAACACTGACAATCCGCGAGCGCATCGTGTCCGCGAATTCATCGAGACGGAAATGGTGGTCGGTGCCGGCCACTTCCTTGAGGAAAACCGAGGGATCGACGATTCTGAAATCAAAGCTGCCGAACGACCGCAGGCGCACCACGCCGAAGTCGGCGTCGCGCATCATGATCGGGTTCGCCGTGCCCCATTTGTTGCCGGTGAAGAGGCGGGTGGTGACGTAATAGACGTCCGCCTTGAACGGGGATTGAAAGCCGTATTTCCAGCCCTTGAGTTTGGTGAGAACCGGGATGTTGTCGGTGACCAGCGAGTGTTTGCCCGGGCCGAAGCAATCGCCGAACTGGCCCAAATAGACGAATTGCGCCGCCTGGCTTTCCCGCACGATCAACTGCGCGCCGTTTTTGATCGCCTTGTCCTCATCGGGAAAACGCCACGACAGCGTGTCACGCGAGTCGTCGTTGAATTCGATGATTTCCAGCAGTTCGCCTTTGATGAATCCGAGAATGTCCATGAGCTTCAATAGTTGGGGTTGGATAGTGGATATCCCGCGGTCCGGGATGTTGGAAGTGTAAATCCGGGAGATTATTCCAGCCCGCGTTCCGCGACCTGATCCTCATCCCAGCCGAGGTAGTGGCCGAGCTCGTGGAGGAAGGTGGTGCCGACTTCGTCGCGGTAGTCGTGTTCTTCTTCGCCGGTCCATTCCCACAGGTTCATCAGGAACAGCCGGATCCGCGGGGTATCTCCGGTGCCGTCCTCGTCCAACGCGCAAGGGCCTTCGAATAGCCCGAGCTCGTCGCCTTCGAGGGTGGCGTCTTCGGTGCCCTGGCCCGGTTGTTCTTCGAGCGAAATGACGACCTTGTTCGCCGCATCCCGCACGTCTGCCGGCAGGATTTTCACCAACGATTTCAATTCCTCATCCGCCCAACGACTCAATGTTTCAAATTCCATGCACCGGCTTATCCGCTGCGCCCGCCGCATTCAATCCGGAAAAACCGGCTCGAACGTCGGGCGGGGGCGGAAGGCCTTTACCGCCCGGCCGACAAAGCCAGCGCTCCACTTCATCCTCGGGTCGAGCCATCCAATGGGGGCGGCTCTCAGATCCACAAAAAATTGTTAATCCGTGTACTCTGACCCGAATGGCACTCATTTAAGCCACACGGCACTTCGCTCCTTTATGGGGATTTTCGCGGAAAACATGGCGTGGAGATGTTAGCAGGGGAAAGGGTTTCGGCCTTCGTTTCAAGGCCCGCGGCTCCTGTCTGAACGGCCGGATGTCGATCAGCTTGCCCGCGCAAATCAGCACCACCTCCTCCACCATCTTCTCGTATTTCGTCACATGCCACCAGGGTCCGGCGAAGATCACCTGCGAGGAGGTAACGGTATCCAGGCAGCCCTTGAAACTCATCTCCACCAGCGGCCTGCCGGCTTCTGCCGCCCCCTTCTGGATGATGATTCGCATGAGATTGTAGGCGATCGCCATCATCCTCAGGGTCTTGTGCGCCATCTCCGGACTCTTCACATGGAAGATCTCCATCCCCATGGTGGTTTTCACGTCACGGAATCTCAGTTCGATGTCCCATCGCTTCACATAGAGCATCAGGATGTCTTCTGCTGGATAGGCGACCGGATCGAGCAGGGTGGTGACCACTACGACCATCCGCTTTTCCCCGGCCCGGTCTTCGTATCCGATCTTCACATATCTCAGTATCATGCTATCCGGCAGGGCCGCCCACTGCGCCTCGCTCAAATCGCTTGTTTTCGGCTGGGCGGCGGG
>JBIPMR010000669.1:0-3124 GCA_044369025.1 Luteolibacter sp. | reverse complement strand
AACGCTTCCTCTTCACCGGGGATCAGCAATTCCTCCGGGAAAAAGCCTATCCGATCCTCAAAAACTCCGCCGAGTTCTTCGCCTCTTATCTGATTGAAGATCCCGCCACCCAGACCCTCATCAGCGGCCCGTCGAACTCGCCCGAACAAGGCGGTCTCGTCATGGGACCCACCATGGACCACCAAATCATCCGCTCGTTGTTCAAGATCACCGTCGCAGCCGCGCAGA
The DNA here is from genome assembly GCA_044369025.1 of Luteolibacter sp. Taxonomy (GTDB): domain Bacteria; phylum Verrucomicrobiota; class Verrucomicrobiia; order Verrucomicrobiales; family Akkermansiaceae; genus Luteolibacter. The sequence goes on along the minus strand of JBIPMR010000669.1, from coordinate 2,896 downwards.
TCCTCAAGACCGACTCGGACTTCGCCGCGAAACTCGCGGAAATGACCCCACGCATCTCGCCCAACCGCATCGGCAAACACGGCCAGCTCCAGGAATGGATGGACGACCGCGACGACCCCAACAACAAACACCGCCACGTCTCCCACCTCTGGGGAGCCTACCCCGGCACCGACATCACCTCACGCGACACCGCCTTCTTCAACGCCGCCCGCCAATCGCTCATCCATCGCGGTGACGCAGCCACCGGCTGGAGCATGGGCTGGAAAATCAACCTGTGGGCCCGCTTCCTCGATGGCGACCACGCCTATCTGATTCTCCGCAACCTGCTTCAACCCGTCGGCGGCAAGGAAAGCTTCCACAGCGGCGGCGGCATGTATCCGAACCTCTTCGACGCCCATCCGCCGTTCCAGATCGACGGCAATTTCGGCGCCGCCGCCGGCATTGCCGAGATGCTCGTGCAGTCCCACTTGCAGGATGAAAAGGGTAATTTCATCCTCCACCTCCTCCCCGCCCTGCCCTCGAACTGGCCCGATGGCAGCGTCAAGGGCCTGCGCGCCCGCGGCGGATTCGAACTCGATCTCACTTGGAAAACCGGCAAGCCGGCATCCCTAACCGTCCGCAGCACCAAGGGCGGCAGCGCCGTGATCCAACAGGGCGGCAAGACACGTGAAATCCAACTCGCCGCCGGCGAATCCAAGACCCTCGCCAATTGGTGAACCTGAAAATCCCGCTGCCTTTTGGCGACTCCTTCCATGGATTGCAAGTCGTTGGGCGGCGGCGGGTGGGGCTGGCCCGGCTGATCTACTGCCGCGCGCCACGAATGGGGGGAATTCCTCAAGGAGGGATGCGCCCATTTCCACAAATCTCGACGCGCGGCAGTAGATGAGGACGCCGGGTGGAAAACAAACTCAGGCTTCGCCTTCGCGGGCGGGGGGGCCGGTTTCGAAGCGCATGAGGTCGGCGATGAAGGTGAGCGGGATGTGGCCGGTTTCGCCGTTGCGGTTTTTGGCGAGCACCAGCTCGGCTTTGCCGGCTTCAGCTTCTTTTTCCTCGGCATCTTCGGCGTAGTAGGCGGTTCGATAGAGCAGACCGACCATGTCGGCGTCCTGCTCGATGGATCCGGATTCCCGCAGGTCGGACATGCGGGGCACGCCGAGGCTTTTGCCGGCGCGGCTTTCCGGGCCGCGGTTGAGCTGGGCGAGGATGCAAATCGGGATGCCGAGTTCTTTGGCGAGGCCTTTGATGCCGGCGGAAATCTCGGCGATTTCCCGCTCGCGCGAGTTTTCCGCCTGTTTGCTGCCGGATTTCATCAGCTGGAGGTAGTCGATGGCGATGAACTGGATGTCTTCGTCGCGCTTTTTGCGGCGGGCTTTGGCGCGCAGCTCGTTGATGGAAATGCCGGGGGTGTCGTCGATGAACAATTTCGCGCCGGAGGTTTCGAGCGCGGCGCGCTGGATGCGCTGGAGATCGCCTTTGGTCGGGGTGTAACCGCGGGAAAGCTGGCTCATGGCAAATTTGGAACGCGAGAAAACGAGGCGCTGCACGAGCTGGAAGGCGCTCATTTCGCACGAGAACACCATCGAGGGCTTTCCTTGATCGAGGCAGACGTGCTCGATGATGTTCATCATGAAGGAGGTTTTACCCATCGACGGACGGGCGGCGACGACGAACATTTCCCCGGCTTTCAAGCCGCTGCTCATGCGGTCGAGTTCCTCAAATCCGGTGGAGAGCCCTTGCGCGCCTTTTTCGCCGGCGAGCAGTGCTTGGAACTTTTCGATGACTTCGTTGACGGATTGTTTGATGGTCGGCGCCTTGTTGGTTTCCGCACCCTCGCGGATGGCGAGCATCTTGGCCTCGACCGTATCCAGCAGCGAAGCGACTTCGTCCGGCGCGTCGTAGGCCTGGGCGATGGCCTCGTTGGAATTCTGGATGATGGACCGCAGCACGAACTTGTCTTTGACATGCTGGAGGTGATGGCGGAAATGCCCGGGGCTGGGCGCGTAGGTGTAGAGATCGGTGAGGGCGGAGGGCCCGCCGACGCGGTCCAAGAGCCCGCGATCGATCAGCCGTTGGACGAGCGAAACCAGTTCCACTTCCTGGCCGCCTTCGAAGAGTTCGATGAGAAATCCGAAGAGCGTCGAGTGCGACGGCAGGTAAAAATGGGTCTGGGTGAGGCGCTCCTCGATGGCGACGCCGATGTATTCCTGAGGGTCCTGCAACATCGAGGACAACAGGCTTTTTTCCGGCCCGAGGGCATGCGGCAGGGCGCGGGTGACATCGTCCACCGCGGTGGATCCTTGTTGGAGATCCGCGGTTTTTCTGAAGGAAGGAGCTGCTTTGGTTTCGACGGCCATGGGTGGAGAAGGACAGTGACAAAGCGGAGGTGACCGCGTCAATCTTGGCACCATGGGAATATCCTGTGAACAACCGTGAAGAGGCCTCAAAGTTCCTCATTCCCGGAATTAAGGAACCGCTCCTAATGCCTGAACGATGATGAACTGGCGATCATAAGGTCGCCAGCCGCCTGTCCGAATGCCGCGCCTTCGCGCGACGAATGGGGTCAGTGAACTAAAAAAGACACCGGTCACTCCCGAGCCGACAAAGCCGCCGGGGACAAGGTCAAGGGCGTCCGCCGCGACCTCAACCGCAAGGCCGAGCATGTGCTCTGCACCGGAGAAATGTTGATGCTCAGGTTGTGCCCGTTGCCAAAATGGACCTGCGCAGGCACCAACCCAAAGCTGAATGTTACACTGCGGGAACCGACCCCAGAGTCTTCAAGGCTCTCGCCGACTACATTCACCTCAATCCCGCGCGGGCCGGATTAGCGGGAGGAAAGCGCGGTGCGCTCTTGAACTATCCATGGAGCAGCCTTCGCTCCCATCACAAGGGAAACGGA
>JBIPMR010000670.1:0-3124 GCA_044369025.1 Luteolibacter sp. | reverse complement strand
TTTCAGTAGTGCCTTTCTTCCGGCTATTCATCAGGGAACGGCCATTCAGGACGTGGGGGTGAAAGGTGGTCAAGCGCCGATCCGCCATTTGGCCGATCCAGACGTTTCTCGGGAAGTCCAGCGGCGACGGCTTGACCTCGTTCAGGAGATGAACCGCCGCCAGCTCAATCGTCTCCAAAGCGACCAGCAGATGGAGGGCGTCATCGAGTCATTCGAACTGGCGTTCCGCATGCAGACGGAAACCCCGCGTCTGGTTGACCTCGCCCGCGAGTCCAAGACGACTCTCGATCTTTACGGTATTGGTCAGGCGCCGACGGACCAATTTGGCCGCCAGTGTCTTCTGGCGCGGCGTCTTGCCGAGGCTGGTGTGCGCTTCGTGCAGGTCACCCTCGACGGATGGGATCACCACAGCGGAATCGCGGGAGGGTTGAAAAGCCTTTGTGCTCAGTGCGATCAGCCGGTCGCCGGCTTGCTCACCGACCTGAAATCACGCGGCCTGCTCGATGACACGCTCGTCCTGTGGGGCGGTGAATTTGGACGCACCCCGCACGCTCAAAATGGCGACGGTCGCGAGCATAATCAGCATGGATTTACGATGTGGATGGCCGGTGGCGGCGTCAAGGGAGGGGTCGTTCATGGGATGACCGACGACTTCGGATATCACGCCGTCGATGGCAAAGTCCACGTGAACGACCTACACGCCACCATGCTTCACCTCCTCGGCCTCGATCATGAAAGACTGACTTTCGAGCACCATGGCCGGCCGTTCCGACTCACCGATGTCGCCGGTAAAGTCGTCAGAGAAATTATCTCATAATTACCATTGCCAGCTTATTTGTATTAATAATTAGTATACTACCTCATTTAAATATTGCTATGACACTTAATCCGCTCCGCCAGAAACTTCAATCCAACCAAGGTACGCTTGGGCTTTGGGTTACGATGGAATGCGCCAGCATCACCGAGATCGCGGTCGCTCTGAATATTGACTGGGTGGTTGTCGACATGGAGCACGGACATCTTGATTTCAAGGATGCGATGGATCACATCCGCGTCGTGCGCGAGACTGGCACCAGCATCATCATCCGGGTCTCGGACATTCGTGAAGACTGTGTGAAGCGCGCCCTCGACATGGGAGCGCACGGGGTAATCCTTCCGCTGCCGCGTTCGGCGGCGGATGTCGAGCGTGGGTTCCGTTATGGTCGCTACGCGCCCCGGGGTGCCCGCGGCATTGGCGGTGAACGCGCGGTCAAGTGGGGGCTCGGTTTCAAAGATTACCTGCAGATCGCCAACGAGGAAACGATGATTATTCCGATGATCGAAACCCGCGAAGCCGCTGCGGACATTGAGAACATTCTCGCGATTGACGGGCTGGAGGCCATCTTCCTCGGGCCGGCTGACATGTCGGCGACTTATGGTCATCTGGGCGAGTGGGAGGGTGGGGGAGTGGCTCAGCTGAATCTTGATATCCTCGAGAAAGCGGCGGCCCGGGGCATTGCCACCGGGGTGGTTGGAACCAGCATTGACGACGCCCGGCAGCGCCAGCAGCAGGGGTTTAAGATGATCGCCTTGGGATCTGATGCCGGTCTACTTATTCGCAGCTTGCAGCAAGGCTTGAGCGCCCTCGGCCGCGATACCAAACCCCATCTTTGGTTTTGAGCATTCACCGTCAATTCCCATGACTCAACTACTGCACTTCGTTCTGCCGCTGGCCCTCTCCGGGATGGTTTCTCAGGCTTTGCGGGCGGCGGACCCTCTGCCTCTCCGCGCCGGTCCTGTCACTATGAGCTTTGATGTGGAGAACGCCTTTCTTCGTCACCTGCGCCTAGGTCCGCATGAAGTTCTGCGCGGCATCAATGCGCCGGTGCGCAACCAGAACTGGGCCACGGTTGCCCCCGAGGTTTCGAATCTGGTCGTTGATGACCGTGGCGACAGCTTTCGGGTGACTTTTGACGTGCGCTGCGCGGAGGAAGGTCTCGACTTCCGCTGGAAGGGGACGTTGACGGGGAGTGCCGCGGGGGTTGTCGAGTTTCTCTTTGATGGTGAAGCTCATTCCACGTTCAAACGCAACCGTATCGGCTTCTGCGTGCTCCACGGCCCATCGGCGGCCGGGCAGCCGTGGGTGATCGAGTCCGCCGATGGCGCCAGCGCGACCGGGAATTTCCCTCGTTTGATCTCCCCGCATCAGCCGGCAAAAAACCTGCGGGCCATCACTCATGAACTGGCTCCCGGCTTGCAGGCCCGCGTTGACTTTACCGGCGAGGTTTTTGAGATGGAAGACCAGCGCAACTGGACGGATGGATCATTCAAGACTTACTGCACTCCGCTGGAGATTCCTTATCCTGTCGAAATAGTTGTAGGCACGAAGGTTTCGCAAAAGATCAGGGTCAGTCTGGCGGGCGACCTTCCTTCGGTCCGTCCTCGAGGTGATGACGACGCTGTCGTGCTCACCCTGGGGGAGAAGCAGTCGCCTCTTCCGCGCCTCGGGCTGCAGGTGTCGGCCGAGGTCAAGAATCTGACCGATGCTCAGGTCGAACTTCTTAAAGCTCTGCACCTTGACCACCTCCGTGTCGATCTTGCGCTGTCCACCGCTGCCTTTGCCGATGACTTGCGCCGCGCCACGGCCCAGGCGAAGGCCCTTGGCGTTTCGCTGCATGTTGGCCTCATCCCCGGTCAGCAACCCGCGTTCGATCGGCTGCTGGATCTGCTTAAAGTCCTCCAGCCACCCGTATCGCACTGGCTTGTCGCCGGTGGCGATCCGGCTGACTTCAAAGCCGTTCAGAGTCGGCTGGCATCAGTCGCCAGCCAGGCCCGAATCGGCGTCACTCAGACGACGAATTTCGTCGATCTGAATCGCCATCGTCCCGATGATGCTTCCATTCAGGCAGTTGGTTTTGCCATCAACCCGCAGATCCACGCTTTCGATAGGCTCTCGATGGTCGAGACCCTCGAGATTCAGGCCGACGCCGTCGCAACGGCGCGGCAGTTCGCGGGTGACGTCCCGCTGGTCATCGGCCCGGTCACCCTCCGGCCGCAGCTGGTGGACGGTGAAGACCCTCCCGGAGGCCCGCCTGCCGGTCGCTTTCCCACCCAAGTGGACGAAAGGCAGGGAACTCCATTCACC
>JBIPMR010000668.1:0-3127 GCA_044369025.1 Luteolibacter sp. | reverse complement strand
ATCGGGCGCTATTTTTCCCATCCCTCCTATCTCACCGTCGACGGATGTCCCTACTTCTCGGTGTATGATCTGTCGAAGTTCGTCGCCATCCACGGCTCGGTGGAAGCCACGCGCAAGGCGATCGACGGCTTCCGCGAACGCGTTCGGGCGGCCGGGTTCCCCGACCTGCACTTCAACGCGGTGGTCTGGGGTAAACCGGTTTTGCCGGGCGAGGTGGTGATCGAGGACATGGCGCAGCTCGTTGCGGCCCTTGGTTTCGACAGCGTGACGAGTTATGTCTGGATCCACCACGCGGAGCTGGACAAGTCCCCCTACACGCCGCACGAGGAAGTGCTCGCAAAGTATTTGCAAGTATGGAGCCGGATGGAGGAAGAATATGCCGTGCCCTACTTCCCCAATATCACCATGGGCTGGGACAACTGCCCGCGCACCGTCCAGACCGACATCTGGGAACCACTGCCGGAATCGACATTCTCCAACTTGATCGGCGGCAACACGCCCGAGGCGTTCCAAAAGACCCTGAAGCTGTTTCACGACCGCTTGAGCCGCCGTCCGGGACCGAATCTCATGAGCATCAATGCTTGGAATGAATGGACCGAAGGCAGCTACATCGAACCGGATATGGTCCATGGCATGGGCTACTTGGAAGCTGTCTCCGCGGTGTTCGGTCCGGAGATGAAACAGTTGGCACCCCAATCCGCCTTGGTATAGTGCATTCCCGCCGTCACCGCTCATGAGCCTCCATCCCATCGCTGTTGGAAAATTTGCAGGCTCTCACCTCCGCGTCGCGATGGTCTTCGTGGCCGCCATTACGATGGCGGCGCATGGAGAACCGATCAACTCCGGCGTGCCGTGGCCGGCCACAGATGCCCTCGGCCGAGAACTGCCGCTTGCGGACGAAGTCGGGCCACCGAAAAGGGAGAGGTTCGTGGGCATTTTCTACCTCCCCTGGACCGGCGACGATGCGAGCTACGGCCCGTATGATGTGACCAAGCTGCTGGCCGAGCAGCCCGACATGCGAACGACCCCGTTTTTTAACCACCGCGGACCCAAACAATGGCACATGGCGCATTGGGGCGAACCGCTGTTCGGCTACTACAAACTGACCGATCCCTGGGTCATCCGCCGCCACATGCAATTGCTGTCCGACGCCGGCGTGGACACGCTGGTGCTTGATGCGACAAACGCCGAGATTTACGAAAACGTGCTCAATCAGTTCCTGCCCGTGCTGATGCAAATCCGCAGTGAAGGCGGCAGCAGTCCGCAGGTCTGCTTCATGCTCAACACGGACATGGGCAACATGGCAAAGCTGTTGCTGGCAAAATACTACAAAGCGGGACGATTCAACGACCTGTGGTTCCATTGGGAAGGAAGGCCGCTCATGCTATGCAATCCGGAGGCCGCACCTGCCGAAGTGAAGGAGGCATTCACCCTCCGCACCGCCTTCTGGCCCGGCAGCCCTCCCTATCAGAATACGCCCCGCGCCTGGCACTGGCTTGGAGTCCACCCGCAGGCCTATGGCTTCACCAGCGACCCGAAGGCTGCCGAGCAAGTCAACGTCTCCCCCGCGCAGAACATGCACTGGCAGACCGGTGCCACCGAACTGATGCACACCGGCAAGGCGCGCGGGCGCGGCTTCAACAACGGCAGACAGGATCCGTCCATCGCAGCCATCCAGCGCGGGCTCAACTTTCAGGAGCAGTGGGACCATGCGCTCAAGATCAATCCGAAGTTCGTCATGATCACCGCTTGGAACGAGTGGATCGCCGGACTGACCCACTCCATGCAAACCCCATGGGTGCAATGCGATGGTTTCAACGAGGAGTTCAGTCGGGACATCGAGCCGATGAAAGGCGGCTTCGGGGACAATTTCTACTATCAGGCCATCGCCAACATCCGTCGTTACAAAGGCGTTCCGGAAATCCCTCTAGCAACACCACCGAAGACCATCGACATCGCCGGTTCCTTCGATCCATGGCAGGACGTCGGACCGGAGTTCACGGGGCATGCGGGCAACACGATTCCGCGCGACCACGACGGCTTCGGCCGGGCACCGAAAACCCGGATCACCATGCCACAACCGGACTTCGAGGGCAACGGCACCGCCTGGCGCGGGCAGGAAGGTCCGCGCTACACCAACACGACTGGTCGCAACAGCCTGCTGGGCATGAAAGTGGCCCGCGACAAGGATTATCTCTATTTCCACGTCCGCACGGAGAAGGCGGTCACTCCATCGAACGATCCGGATTGGATGACGCTGCTGATCCGCACCGGCAATCCGGCACACCACGCGTGGAACGGTTACGATTTTGTCGTCAACCGCATGCCGCCCGGCGCGCGAGGTGCGGTGCTGGAAAAGAACAACGGCGGAAGGAACTGGCTGAAGGCGTCGGATGTGCGATACAAGGTGGAGGGAAACCAGATGCACCTGGCCATACCGCGTAAAGTGCTCGGCCTAACCGGAGACCCGCTGAGCTTCGATTTCAAGTGGCTCGACAACATCCCGCTTCCGGAAGATCTGACGGAATTCTTCGTCACCGGCGACACCGCTCCGTCCGGGCGATTCCGGTTCCGATATTTCGCGCGTTAAACAACCCCGCGTTACGCGGGGGAAAACAACTTGAAATGCAACATGAGCATTGATCTCAGTCCTGATCGCTCACTGAGCCACCAGAACGCAGTCATAAAACTGCGATGGTGGAAGCACATGGCCGACGTCATGCCCTCGCATCCCGACCACAGTCCGGTCAGCGCGCCATTGCGGGAGGTGTTTCACCCGGCGTGGCGAAGCGGAAGCGGTCAATCCACTCCAAACCATTGCATGACACGACTTTCCATCCTCTTCCTAACGGTTCTTTGCGCGTTGCCCGCGCTTCCCGCCGCTGAAACAGCAGTTCGGTTCAAAAAACAGCCGACCGGAAAGTGGTCGGCTGTCATCCCCGCCGACAAGAAATTGTCCCCGGAGTGGGAGCGATCATTGTTCGAGCGCGGCGCTCCGCGGAGCTACACCGGCGAGGACCTGATGAACATCGGCATGCCCGTCGGCGGCATCACCACCGGAGGCCTGGTCTATCTCGGCGGCGACGGGAAACTATGGAACTGGGACATTTTCAACCGCCCGCTCAAC
>JBIPMR010000667.1:0-3129 GCA_044369025.1 Luteolibacter sp. | reverse complement strand
CGGCAACTACACGATCCGCCTGCGCCGCTGGCCCGTGGAAGCAGATCGTCCGATCACCGCCGCCCTTCCCGCCGGAGAGAACGTGCCCGGTGGCGAGCTCGCCTTCCGCGCACGCCCCGGCAAGGCGATCCCCGTCACGTCCGCCGTGCTGCGGCTCGACGGCAAGGACCTCGAATCCAAGCCGGTGAAACCAGACGACCATGAAATTGTATTCACCACCCGTCTCGCCGCCGGAACGCAACATTTGGCTCCCGTTTTTCGGGATGATCAAGGCAACGAAATCGGAGCCTACTTCGCCACCGTCACCCACCAGCCCTGAGCTTCATTCCTTCTAACACTACCATGCGAATCCATACCCTCATCGTCGCTCTTCTCGCCGCAAGTCAGCTTGTAAAAGGCGACTCGCCGAAACCTGCCGAAAGCGCGCCAACAGGCCATGCGCGCCCCGAGTTCTCTTGGGATCGTGTGCCGCAATACATGCACATCCGCAAAGCCGAGAAGTTTACCGATGCGGAGATCAAATACCTGGCGACGTTTCCGCTGGTGGCCTTCGAGAAAACAACAGGACACAAGGCTTTTCAAACGACGGAGGATGGCACACTCGCCGCCGCCAAGGCCGTGAAGGAGGTAAATCCTCTAACGAAAATTTTATACTATCGCAATGTCATGGTGCACTATGGCACCTACAAGGCCAACGCCGAAGTCGAGAAGATACCGGGTGCCTTCCTGGTGGGTCGCAATGGAAAAACCAGGCTGGTTCGCAATGCTTGCGAGGCCTACGACCTGACCAACCCCCAGGTGCGGGATTGGTGGGTCGGGCATGCCAAGCAAATGTGCGCCGATCCCGCGATCGATGGCCTGTTTTTTGATGGAAATATCAAGGTTCTCTCGCCTGCTTACTTGATTCGTGACATCGGGAAAGAGAAAAAAGCCGCCCAACTCGCCGGTTACGAGACCATGATGGCCGAGACTAGGAAGGCCTTGGGGCCGGACAAGATCATGCTGGCCAATGTCCTGCGCCTCGGCCAAAGCAAGGATGACGGCTTGGAAGCGATCAAGAGATTTGACGGCTCCTACATCGAGAACTTTGAACTCGCTGCTTCCCAGGAACAGAAGAAGGACAATGTGGCCAAGGGGATCGTTGCGTTTCAAAAAGCGGCCCGTGATGGCTTCATCGTTGCATTCACTGCCGGGCTTTCCGAATTGAACGCCGAGGAGGGCGACCTGAATCCACAGCAAACGGATGAAATCCGCAAAGGGCTGAGTGGAAGTGACAATCACGCCAAACGCTTTGAGTATCTTCTCGCGCTGTTTCTCACCTGCGCCGAAAAACACAGCTACTTCCTCGCCCACGATGGATACGGCGCGGAAAAAAGCAAAGTCTGGATGAAGCCCAATCCGGATCTGGAGCGGCCGCTGGGAGAACCAAAAGGCCCCGCCGTCCGGGACGGATACATCTACACCCGGGAGTTCGCCCGCGCCAAGGTGCGCTTGGATATCGAGAACGAAGTCGGCGAGATCATCTGGAAGTAGTTCTCAAAATGTTCAGCCGCGAGATCATTAACTTTAAGACCACGATAAACAGCAAACATTCTAACATTTCTATGAACATCCAGCCGACACGTCGTTATTTTCTGAAATCCTCCCTGGCCGCAGGCACCGCGTGGATCGCTCCACAGATCGTCAAGGCGGAGACCCTCGGCAACAGCGCCAAGACCGGCGCGAACTCGCGCATTGGCATGGGCTTTATCGGCGTGGGGCTGATTTCCGACGGCCATGTCCGCTCGTTTCCCGGCATGAAGGATGTCCAACCGATCGCGGTGTGCGACGTGCGGGACGGGCAGGTGAAGAAAGCCCTCGGAACACTCAAGGGGAAGGGCTACGAGGGAATTCTAGCCACGACGAAATTTGAAGAGGTGCTTGCTCACCCCGATGTGGACGCGGTGTGCGTGACCACGCCGGATCACTGGCACGCGGCGATCGCACTGGCGGCCATGAAAGCGGGCAAGGATGTCTATGTGGAAAAACCGATGACCCTGACCATCGAGGAGGGCAAGGCCTTGGTGGCGGCGGAGAAAAAATACGGACGCATCCTGCAGGTCGGCAGCCAGCAACGCTCCGAAGTCTATTTCCGCATCGCGGCCAATCTGGTGCGCAACGGCATGATCGGCGACATCAAGGAAATCTACTGCCAACTCGGAGATTTCCCGCAGCCGCCGGAAAAAGAGACCATCGTTGCCGTTCCGGCGGGCTTTGACTATGACCGCTGGCTCGGCCCCACCCCGTTCTTCGAGTATTCGGAAAACCGTGCGAAAGCGGCGTATGGAGGTGGCTGGCGCTGCTACTGGGAATATGGCAGTCGCAAGTTCGGCGACTGGGGCGCGCACCACTTCGATATCGTGCAATGGGCGCTGGGTCGTGACGAAACAGGTCCCGTCGAATTCATCCCCAGAGGTTTCGAAGGAGCCGAACACCATCATTACCGCTACGCCGACGGCATCACCGTGTGGCGTGATAAGAAGCCCGACAACGGCGCCATGATCCGCTTCATCGGCACCGAAGGCGAGGTGCTCGCCAGCCGTGGCAAGGTCGAAACCTCACCCAAGGAACTGGTCCGCCACAAGTTCGGTCCGAACGACGTCCAGGTGTATGAATCCAAGAACCACCGCGCGAATTTCATCGAGTCGATCCTGAGCCGCAAGCCGACGATCTGCCCGGCCAGCGTTGGTCACCGTACGGGCACCATCTGCCAACTCTCCGGCATCGCCCAGCGGCTGGGCCGCGCACTCAAGTGGGATCCAAACGCCGAACAAATCATCGGCGACGATGCGGCAAAGGCGATGCAAGATCGTCCGCGTCGCAAGGGCTATGAGATGCCAGCAGTATGAAAAAGCCCGCAATCCTCGCGATCGCTGTGACCGTTCTAAGCTCCGCACCTTGCCATGCGGCTGAATCCCAATCTGTTACCAAGGGCACCACGCCTCCCTCCGGGAAAGAGTGGATGATCGACATCCAGTCGGACTGGGAGTCGAACACGGAGTCGAAATCCGGTATGGAATTTATAGATGGGATGGCCGTGCCGTCGGAGCGGTCCGCCACATTTGTCAGCAGGATCAAGTCTTTCGATCA
>JBIPMR010000666.1:0-3135 GCA_044369025.1 Luteolibacter sp. | reverse complement strand
TTGGGTGCCTCTTGTTTGAACTGCCGCGAGAGGATGGCCACCCGCTTGCTGATGGCGGCAGCGGTACATCCTGACCGGCGGGCACAAGCGCGGATTGACTCCCACTCGTCACCGAGCAGGACACGCCATGCGATGAGCGTGATTTTCGAGTCGCCGGTGAGGAATGTCCTCGCCACCTTCTCAACTACCAATATCAAAGAGATATTGTCGCGCTCCGGCTGAGTGTCCTCAGGCTCCAACAGGTCAACCGGATGTGTCATATCCACCGCAGCGGGCCTTCCGTCTTGATCAAACCAAGTCATGGCCGTGGACGGGGTTGGAGGTTTGACCGTCGGCGGCGACCGGTTTGATGGGGTTGATGGTCATCCGGTCGATGGCGGCATCGAGGTCGGTGACCCGGAACCGGATGGCGCGGCCGATGCGGATGAATGGAACGAGTCCGCTCATGCGCCAGTTGAAGAGCTGGCGAGGACGGACCCGGAGGTATTCGCCGGCTTCTGTTTCAGTAAGCAGGCGGTTGTCGATGGTGTTGGCTTGCGTTTGCATAACGCTAACCCCGCCGTGTCAACTGAACGCCCGATTCCGTAAAAGAAGCGTCTCTATGCGAATCCTTGGGTCAGGAGATGTGGTTACGAGAACACATTCTGGCCGCATCGGCAGGTCAGTTTTGTCGACGTAAACAAGCTTCGACACTAGCGGGAATGTTTTGCACGGAAGCTGTCTGCCCGCGCAGACATTTGCCGCGACTGCGACTCATACACAAAATTGTCATGCCGGAATGACAATTGGTGGTTAGAGGCTTGAGTCGTCGCGACGGATCATTCGGAGGTTGTCACGACGACATGACAGCTGCAGGACTTCCGCTTGTCCTGACGGCAGGACAAGCTCCTGCCGTGTTCCGCCCCGTTCCGAGTGAGGATGGCACGGCCGGAGGACGGAGATTGTTTGCGCGCATAAACAATCTCAGCCCCGCCCGCCTTTTCCTATCATTTCCTGCGGAACCTGAGCCGCCAGTCCTGCGGCGGCCAGACCTCGGGTGGCATGATCGCGAACCACTTCTTCGCCGCCTCGCCGTCCACGACTTCCCGGTAGTGGCGGAAAATCATTCGCGGGGAATTGCCAGCCTCAAGCGCGGTCCGTGGCACGTCGCCGGTCTCCGCTACCCGGTAGCTGATGAACGAGTGTCTGAGGGCATTCTGACGCCATCCGCCGGGAATCTGGGCTTTGATGCCAAGGTCCCCCAGCGACCCGGAGGTGTCGGAGATCGGGACGATGGGTCCGCTTGCCTCGCGCCACGGTGCCAGCCATGCCTTCAGGTTCTCAGTGAGCGGCACCAAGCGGCGGGCGGCGGTCTTGGCTTTTCTGCCGGAGATTTCGATGTGGCCCCGGTCCCACTTGATGTCCTCCCAGTGAAGTCGCTGGATCTCGGCGGATCGGATGCCGGCAAACGCACCGATGGCTACCACGGGGAGAATGCGGGCGTGGGCCGCAAGAAGCAGTTTCTCCATTTCCTCCGGGGTGAAGATCTGGATTTCGGTTTCATGGACCTTGAACGTCTCGCATTGCTCGGCGGCGGTCTTGCGGTCGGGATGCAGATACCCCTGGCGCTTGGCGAAACCGAACATGGTGACGATGTTGCGCCGGATGCCGTTTTTGCTCACCGGCCCGAGCGTCTTGAGTCCTGTCAGGTAGCGGTTGATGTCCGCGACCGCCACGTCGGCAATCTCGCCGCCGAGCTTCGTGGAAAAGCCTTTCAGGTGAAGCTTGGCACTTCGGACATAAGTCGCGCTCAGCCCCTTGGCTCGGAGCGACTCAACAAATTCATCGGCCACCTGTGCCACGGTGCGTGATGGGAAGATATCTGTGCGGTTGGCGGCGTAGAACCGGACGGCATCCGCCAGGGGAATCGGTCCTGCGGTCTTGCGGGCGCTGGCCCATTCCTCAACCGCCGCGACCAGCTCGGCACCGTGCCGCCGCGCCAGACCTTCACAGTGGCGAAGGATCTCGATGTCCCGGCGTGTCACCTCGTCTCCAAGGGACCAGCCGTTGGTCAATCGCACGCTGATCTGCTGGGCGACCATCTTCGCTTCGTCCATGCAGGCAAAGCAGCGCATCCGCCGCCGCCCACCCTCCTTCCAACATACGGAGTTCTGCGGATAGCCGTTCTTCCGGGTGATTGGATAGATTCGGACGGTGGCGGCACCTCTGCCGATGAGCACGGTTGCCTTGTTTTTACGACGCTTTTTTGGTTCCATCGAAGATGGCTCCTGCGTCAACGGTTTGTGTGATTTATTGTTGGAAATTGCCTCTCTGGCCGCCGTTAGGAGGTCAATCATCGCTGAAAATGAGGCAGTTGTGGGATCACTCTCACCCTGTCCGCCACTTTAAAACCCTGAAAACCACGGTGTTGCGACACAAAGCCCAGCAGAAAAAAGACAGGTCTGACCAAGTGTTCAAACGCACCAAAACGCGCCAAAACGCACGAATAAAAGAGGGAAATTGGTTCCCTTTTGGTTCCCCTGCTTTCGACCCGGTTGTCCCCATCCACGCACCCGGCTGCGTCCCGGTGGACAGGCGGACGGGCGGACGTGTTTTTGATACTCTCCACGCGATGGAACTCGATTGGCACGGAAAACTAATCCTCCGAAAACTGGAGGAAGGATGCACGATTCGAGAATCGGCGGCGGCGGTGGGCATCAGCCGGCAGGCGGTCCTCAAGCGAAAGAATGCATCCCCCGACTTCGCCCAGGCCGTCGCGGCGGCGCGTGAGGCGGGCAAGGCGGAGCGGACGTTCCGGCTCTGGCTGCGTCATCGGTTTCGAGGCAAGCGCCCACCTACCGGCAAGGGGCACGGCGGAGTGCCGAGGTTCACCTACGGTCGGCGGTAATCCATCCCGCCCCGCCCGGACGAAGATCAGATTCGGCCTGCTAGGCGGCGTAAAGCCCGCAAGCCTTGGATGTCCTCCTGCGTCGTAGGCGACTTTTGTTCCAGTGCTTTTTTCAAACCGCCGGGTGGCAGCAACAAGGTTTTGTGACTCAAAGGCAGCGAGTCCAAATTCTTCGGCTGTTTCGCGGATGGTAGGGTCGTTTTCATTGGATGGCTCGAATTCAGTGCTCATGGGCGGCAGATTGAAAG
>JBIPMR010000076.1:0-9651 GCA_044369025.1 Luteolibacter sp. | reverse complement strand
CTCGTCTTTTTTGGTGGCGACGACTTGTCCAATGACTTCTGCTAGGAACATCGGTGCTTGGGGGTGGCCGCGCCCACCGTCGGTTAGGACGGCGGGCGCGGCATGCCGGGATTACTTGCGGGGCGCGCGGGCGGCGGCACCGGGATCCTTGGGAAGGACGCCGTCGATGGCATCGTCCGGACGGGCGATGACATGCGCGCTGACGACTTCACCGGCCTCGGAAGCGGCGGCAGCACCGGCATCGAGCGCAGCCTTGACGGCGGCGACATCGCCGAAGACGACGGCATTGCACAGGGCGCTGCCGACTTGTTTCATCGGACCGGCGAGTTCGACGTTTGCGGATTTGAGCATCGCGTCAACGCCAACGACGAGACAGGCGAGGCCGCGGGTTTCGAGAAGTCCAACTGCTTGTTTGGCCATGGTAGTATTTGGTTTGTGTGAATTGGTTAGAAGTGAGAGTGGTCAGGAGAGTTTGCGGAAAACCTCGCGGGCGAGGACGAGTTCCTCATTGGCCGGGATGACGATGATTTTCACCAGCGAGTCGTCGTCGCTGATGATGGTCTCGGTGGCGCGGCAGGCGTCGTTTTTCTCGGGATCGAGCATGATGCCGAAGGTTTCGAGATTTTTGCAGACAGCGGAGCGGATCAGCGAACCGTTTTCGCCGATACCGGCGGTGAAGACCAGGGCGTCGAGGCCGCCGAGTTCGAGTTTGAAAGCGCCGATCCAGTGGCGGATGGAATGGACGAGGGCGTCGATGGCGAGTTGCGCGTCGGCGTTGCCCTGTTGCGCGGCGGCGTTGACGTCGCGGATGTCGTTGGAGACTCCGGACAGACCTAACAATCCGGATTCCTTGGTCAGCTGGCGTTCGGCTTCATCCAGCGAGATGCCGAGGGTGCGCATGGCGTAGGGAATCGCGCCGGAATCGAGTTCGCCGACGCGGTTGTTTTGCGGCAGGCCGCTTTGTGGCGAGAAGCCCATGCTGGTGCCGATGGCGACGCCGTTGAGAATGCCGGTGACCGAACTGGAACCGCCGAGGTGGCAGGAAACGACCCGCAGCGGTCGGCCGCTAACAGGCTGCGGCCCGTCCAGATAGAGGCGACGGGCGATTTCGGCAACGTCGTCACGTCCGCACATTTCAGCGGAGCGCTCGGCGATGAACTTATGGCTGGCACCATGGAATCCGTAGCGGCGGATGCCGATCTCGCGCCAGGCGCGGGGAATCGCGTAGGCGGCGTAGGCCGGGGTGGTCCACTGATAGAAGGCGGTTTCAAACAGCGCGACGAGACGGGCGTTGGGCAGCGATTTCTCAAACTGCCGGATGCCGGCGGCGTAGGGCGGATTGTGCGCGGGAGCGACGGCGGTGAAACCCTCTAACGCATCGATCACCTTCTGGTCGGCGATCACGCAGCCGCTGAGGTCCTTGCCGAGAACGGTCTTGAAACCGACGGCGTCGATTTCATCCGGGCTGGCGATGATGCCGTCGCGCTGGAGAGTCGCGAGGGCATCCTCAATCACCGCGGCATAGTCCGTTACCCGCTCGTAGCCGCCTTTGGCGATGTCCGTCCCGCCGCTCTCATCCATGCGGAAGAGGCGGTACTTGAAGGAGGTGGAGCCAAGGTTGGCGACGAGGACGAGCATGGTGTTATTTGTTATTTGGTAAGAGTTATAGGTCTTCCCGTATAACTTTTAACGATTAACGTTTAACCTAATTTCAGCCCATCCAGGAGCCCAGCTTCGAGAGATCGTCGTGGGGACGCGGGATCACTTGGACGGAGGTGACGGTGCCGATCCGGGAGGCGGCGGCGGCGGCGGCGTCGAGGCCGGCTTTGACCGCGGCGACATCGCCGGTGAAGAAACCGGTGACGAGGCCGGAGCCGATTTTGTCCCAGCCGGTCATGCGGATGTCAGCGGCTTTGAGGGCGGCGTCCGAGGCTTCGATGAGGGCGACGAAACCTTTGGTTTCGATGATGCCGATTGCTTGCTTGGCCATGGTATTGGTGAGTTAGGAGTGAGTGTTAGGAAAAATCAGACGATGCCGAACTGGCTGAGCAGGTCGGAGTGCGGGCGGGCGATGACGTGCGACGAGACGAGCTCGCCGACGCGGCCGGCGGCCTCGGAACCGGCGGCCACGGCCGCATTGACGCTGCCGACGTCGCCTTTGACGATGATGGTGAGGAAGCCCCCGCCGGTTTGGATTTGTTTCACGAGGGTGACGTTGGCGGCCTTGGCCATCGCGTCGGTGGCTTCGACGCTACCGACGTAGCCTTTGGTTTCGATCATGCCGATTGCAGTGCTCATAGTGTTGTTGGTGACGGTTGGGATTGAGATTATTTGATGAGTTCGCAGAAAGTGTCGGGCTTGAGGCCGCAGGCGTTGCCTTCGTCGGTGTCGATGTGGACTTCGAGTTTGAAGGACGGATCGACGCGGACGACGAGGTTGTCGAAGGTCATGCCAAGCGGCCCGTGGACTTTGAGTTTCATGCGATCGAGATGCTTCACGCCGTAATAGGCGGCATCGTCGGGGTGCATGTGGGCGTGCGGCTGGGCACGGATGACGCCTTCGTCGAGTTGGAAATAACCGTGCGGCCCCATCAACATGCAGCCGGGGGTGCCGGCGATATCGCCGGACATGCGGACCGGGATTTCGAAGCCGAGGGAAATCGCATCGGTATAGGCGAGCTCGACCTGATTGAGGCTGCGGCAAGGGCCGAGGATGCGGAGATTGGAAATGATGCGGCTGCGCGGTCCGATCAAGGTGATCGATTCTTTGGCGGCATATTGGCCTTCCTGGTAGAGGCCTTTCATCGGCGTGAGCTTGTGGCCCGGCCCGAAGAGTGCTTCCACGGCCTCCTGCGTGAGGTGGCAGTGGCGGGCTGAAATGTTGACCAGCAGGGCGTTGGGAGCCTTCGAAGCGGGAGGCAGTTGAATCCCGAGACGGGAATAAACCTGCTCGCGAACGAGGTGTTCCACGACTGCTCTGGGGGTGGATTGGTTAATCGGCGCGGCCATCTGGAATTAGGTTTCGTTGGATTTGGTTGACACGTCAATCAAAATCCCAAGAATAACCAAAGAAACAAAGAAATACACGAATTTTGCTCGCCATCGATCGCCAACGCCGGATTTTAGATCTCCTGAATCAATCGGGATCCTTGAGAACCAATGACACCGCTGCGGAATTGGGGGTGACGGATGAGACCGTGCGCAAGGATTTCGAGATGCTGGAAAAGCGCGGCGAGTTGATTCGGATCCACGGTGGCGCCAGCCGGCCCGAGCGGATCCGCGAGGAACTGCCGTTCTCCGAACGCTCCGGCAGTCGGCGCGAGGAAAAGCGGGCGATCGCCAAGGCGGCGGCGGGACGGATCCAGGCGAATGAGACGATTTTCCTCGATGCCAGCTCGACGGTGCTGACGTTGACCGAGTTTCTACCCGATCTGCCGCTGACGATTCTCACCAACGCGCTGAATGTTTTCACCGCGCTGGCGGATCGGCCGAATCTGGATTTGATCTGCACCGGCGGGCTGTTTGACCCCAAATCGCGCTCGTTCATCGGGCTCACGGCGGAAAAATCGCTCCAGCGCTACAACATCCACCGCATGTTCTTTTCCGGAAACGGCCTGCATCTGGAGCGCGGTGTGAGTGAGAGCAATTCCCGCCAGGCGGCGTTCAAGGAGCGGGTCATCGCCAGCGCGGAAGACGTGGTTTTTCTGGCAGACCACTCGAAGCTCGGGCAAAAAGCGGCGTTTTTCTTTGCCGAGGTGGCGGACTTGAGCTGTCTGGTCACCGACAAGGCGGCGGATCCCGAGTTTATTCGACAGCTCCAGAGCAGCGGAGTGGAGGTGGTGTGCGGGGAGTGAGGCGGTGTCCGGTGCTTGGGTTGTCGGAAAATCCGGAACCACTGAAAATCAGGTCTGTTGGATTACGTTCTTGGCAATGTGCCATTTTCCCTCTTTGAATCTTTCCAAGCGACAGCGCGGGTTTTCCGCGGCAGGTTGCAGCCGCATCCGATTTTCAAATCGACCACTCTCCCATGATTACCGAGTCCACGCCCGTTTGCGAACTGACGGCATTCGCCCGCGCCTGGCTTCGGGCACCACTCAAAGTGGGTGCGATCGTCCCTTCGGGGCCGGTGCTTGCCCGGGCGATTACTTCGGAAATTTCCTCCACCACCGGGCCGGTTTTGGAGCTCGGCCCCGGGACCGGGGTATTCACCCGCGCGCTTTTGTCGCGCGGCGTGTCTGCAGCGGACCTCACTTTGCTGGAGTACGATCCGAAACTGGCGAAGCTGCTGAGCGCCCGCTTTCCCGATGTCAGGGTCGTTTCCGCCTGCGCCACCAAGCTGGAAAGCCTGGAACTTTTTGAACCCAACACCATTGGTGCGATCGTCAGCGGCCTGCCGCTGCTCTCGATGCCTGACTCCACGATCCAAGACATCCTCGAAGGTTCGTTCTCACAACTCCAGGAAGGCGGGGCGATCTATCAATTCACCTACCGCCCGCTTTGCCCGGTGCCGCGCAAGGTGATGAAGGAACTCGACCTGAAAAGTGTCTGCAAGAGTTTCTCGATGCGCAATCTGCCGCCCGCCTGGGTGTTTGCGATTCGCAAGCGCAGCTGAATTCGTTAGAGCCGGAGGAAATTCTCCAACAGCTTTTTCCCGTCCTGGGTGAGGATGGACTCCGGATGGAACTGGACGCCGTGGACCGGATGTTCCTTGTGCATCAGCCCCATGATCTCGCCTTCTTCCGTCCACGCGGTGATTTCGAGGCAATCGGGCAAGGTTTCGCGTTTGACGATCAACGAATGATAGCGGGTGGCCTCGAACGGGCTGGGCATGCCGCCAAACACGCTTTTTCCGGAATGGTGGATCGGCGAGGTCTTGCCATGCATCAGGCGATCCGCGCGAACGACATCGCCGCCATAAACCTGGCCGATGGACTGGTGGCCGAGGCAGACTCCGAGGATGGGAGTGGTTGCGCCGAGCTTTTCGATCAACTCGCAGGAAATCCCCGCTTCCGTCGGCGTGCACGGGCCCGGCGAAATGCAGATCCGCTCCGGCTTCATCGCCTTCACCTCTTCCACCGTGATGACGTCATTGCGGAAAATTTTCATCTCCGCCCCGAGCTCGCCGAAATACTGGACGAGATTGTAGGTGAAGGAATCGTAGTTATCGAGAATGAGGAGCATCGCTGGAGATATGAAATTGAGGTCAGTCTTTGAGGGTTAGCGCCAGGGCGATGGCGCTGAGCATGCCCTTCGCCTTGTTGACGGTTTCCACATACTCGTAGGTCGGATCGGAATCCGCAACCACGCCGGCTCCCGATTGCACGTAGGCCTTGCCGTTTTTCAGCAGGCAGGTGCGCAGCGTGATGCAGGAATCGTGCGAGCCGTCGAAACCGAAATACCCGACCGCGCCGGCGTAGGCGCAGCGTTTGTTTTTCTCCAGCGAATTGATGATCTGCATCGCCCGGATCTTCGGCGCGCCGCTGACGGTGCCGGCGGGAAACGTCGCCCGCAACACATCGTAGGCGCTGTGGGATGGATCGAGCTCGCCGGAAACATTGGAAACGATGTGCATCACGTGGCTGTAACGCTCGACGATCATGAAATCATCGACGCTCACTTTGCCGTGTTTGGCGATCCGCCCCACGTCGTTGCGCGCGAGATCGACCAGCATCAGATGCTCCGCCCGCTCTTTCGGATCGGCCAACAGATCGGCCGCCAGCGCATCGTCCTCTTCCGGGGTTTTTCCCCTCCAGCGGGTGCCGGCGATCGGACGGATGTCGATGCGCCCGTTGATCGAGCGCACGTGGACTTCCGGCGAACTGCCGACCAGCGCGAAATCGCCAAGCTCCAGAATGAACATGTAGGGCGAGGGATTCACCAACCGCAGCGCGCGGTAAAGATCCACCGGCGGCCGGTCGAAATCCGTTTCAAACCGCTGGCTCGGCACAAACTGGAAGATGTCGCCCGCCGCGATGAATTCCTTGCCCTCGCGGACCATGGTTTCGAATTCCTGCTGGGTGGTGTTGCTCTTGGCCTCGACCGGCTCCGCCTTCACCAGCCCGTTCAACGCGGGCACGTGGAACGGCCGGTTGAGAATTTCCACGATCGCGGCGATTCGGCCGCGGGCGGCGGCATGGGCCTCCTCGGGAGTCGGAAACTCGTCGATAAACGCATTCGCGATGACCTGCAGCCGGCGCAGGCGGTGGTCGAAAACCAACAGCGTGTCCGCCAGCATGAACATCGCATCGGGAATCCCCAACACATCCGGTGGCGGCGGCCCGAGCGTCGGCTCGAACTGCCGGACCGCGTCATACGAAAGATAGCCGACCATCCCGCCGGAAAATTGTGGCAGCGCGCCGTGGGTCACCGGGTGATAGACCGCCATTTCCCGCTCCAGCGCCGCCAGCACATCGTCCTCCGCCGTGAAGGTCCGGACTTTCGAGCCCTCGCGGATGGTGATTTGCTTGTCCCTCGCCTCGAAAACCAGCCGCGGCCCGCTGCCGACGATCGACCAGCGGCCGCCTTTCTCCGTGCTCTCGGCGCTTTCCAAGAGAAACGAATGACGGCTATCCCGCAACTTGAGGTAGGCGGACAACGGGGTCTCGAAATCCGCGGCAAGCTGGGTGTAAACGGGCACGACATTGCCCCGCTTCGCCAGCTCAGCGAAGATTTCCAAAGATGGCTCAACCGGAATGGAACTCACAACGCCGCGAAGCATGCCCGGGAAATCCAACAGGGCAAGCCCGGAGGGTGAGCTTTCCGGAAAAGTGCGGCCGGCCGGAATCTGCCCGCTCAGATGCCCGGTTTTTCAACAAATCCCCTCCCCGGCCGCCTCGAAAAATGAGTTGGTCGTCACCGCTTCCGGGACTATACCAAGCCGCGATGAGCGAAGCTGCAAGCAAGGCCAAGAAACCCCGGGTGAACGTCCGCCGCCCGGATGTGATGGAACTCGTCACCGCCCAGGTCGCGGTGCATTTTCATTCGATGATCGTCGAAAAACTGCGCGATCAGGGCGGCAAAATGACCGTCGGCAACACCACCCTGCTGCTCGCCGAGCAATTCGGCTTCTGCTACGGCGTCGAGCGCGCGATCGATCTGGCCTACGCCTCACGCAAGGTTTTTCCGGACAACCGGATTTTCCTCATCGGCGAAATCATCCACAATCCGGAGGTCAACCGCCAGTTGCGCGACATGGGCATCACCTCGCTGCCGTGGCGGAAACTCACCGAGCACTACGACGACCTCACCGAGGAGGACGTGGTGATCGTTCCGGCATTCGGCGCGCCCACCCAGTTCATGGACAAGGTGGCGGAACGCGGTTGTTACGTGGTGGACACCACCTGCGGCGACGTCATGAAAGTCTGGCGGCGGGTGCGCGGCTACGCCAAGGAGGGTGTCACCTCGATCATCCACGGGAAATCCAACCACGAGGAAACCCTCGCCACCGCATCGCGCGCGCTCGGCGAGGACGGCAAAGGCCACTATCTGGTAGTCCTGACCCTGGCGGATGTGGACCACATCTGCGACTACATCCGCCACGGCGGCGACAAGCAGGAATTTCTGGAGCGTTACAAATACCACTACTCGGACGGCTTTGATCCGGATCTCCACCTCCGCAAAGTCGGCCTCGCCAACCAAACCACCATGCTCCAGAGCGAGACCGAGGAAATCCAACGCCGGATCCGCAAGGCGGTGATCGATCGCGATGG
The DNA here is from genome assembly GCA_044369025.1 of Luteolibacter sp. Taxonomy (GTDB): domain Bacteria; phylum Verrucomicrobiota; class Verrucomicrobiia; order Verrucomicrobiales; family Akkermansiaceae; genus Luteolibacter. The sequence goes on along the minus strand of JBIPMR010000076.1, from coordinate 1,943 downwards.
CGACGACGCCTCCTTCCAGGTCTTCGACACCATTTGCGGCGCCACCCAGGAGCGCCAGGACGCGCTTTTCGAAATGTTGAAAAAGCCGATGGACCTGCTGCTCGTCGTCGGCGGATACAACAGTTCCAACACCGCCCACCTGGTGGAAATCGCCGAACCCGAGATCCCGACATTTTTCATCCGCGGCGCGTCCTGCATCATGTCGCTGGAGAACATCGTCCACTACGACATCCACCACCATGCGGAAAAAATCTCGGATTACTCCAAGCTGTTCTGCAAGGACCGGCCGGTGACCGTCGGCATCACCGCCGGCGCGTCATGCCCTAACAATCTCATCGAGGAAACCATCCTCAAGATCTTCGAACTGCGGGGAATCAAGCGCGAAGACCTGCCGCAGGCGAAGTAGTTCAAAGGTATTTCATGAAGGCGGTGTAAACTTCCGAAGGTATATCCAACAGACTGTAGTCCTTGGCGGAGACGAACAGCAGGCTTTGCTTGCCCTTGCCGAGCAGCTCGTTTTCCGAGCCGAAAATCTGGTGCTCCAGGGTGCAGAATTTGCGGTTGAAATCGGCCACCCGGATCTTCACCGTGATCGTATCGAACTCCCGCGCCTCACGCACGAACTTGTGCTCGAACGAGCGGGTGAGGATATAGAATTTGGTGGTCTTCAGATCGAAATCCGGCATCGCGGTGTTGAAGAACAGCTCGCGGGTTTTCCCCACATACATGCCATACATGCCGAAATACACATTCCCCACCGAGTTGGTGTCCGCGTAGGTCGCGATCATCGAGTAGACAAACCATTTCCCTTCGAAATGCCCGGCCAGCGCGTGGTGGTCCTGGGGGGCCACCACGTCCGCTCCGGTGGCGGCCACCGCGGTCTTGGTGATCGCCTTGATTGCCGGGATTTCCGAGGCCGCCTCGATCACCTCGCCCGCCCGCTCGGTCACCACCCGCAGCAAGTCCGCGTTGAATACCAGCCACATCACATAGGCCAGCGGCAGCAGCGAACCGAGGATCAACAGCGGCGTGTGCACATTCAGATAGCCGAAGGCGAAGATCACCAACGACATGCTCGCCATCGAAAACATCCGGATCTGCGGCAGCGGTTGCTGCGAGTTGGGAACATAACAACGGGCGATCGCCAGGCCGGCATAACCCACGAAAAACGACGCATAGAAAATCATGAAATACTCAAGCTCCAGCTTGAGGGCGAGGCCGAGCAAGGTCACCAGCCCGACCAGCATGAAGCTCGGAATCGGCGATCCGAGAATCTGTTTCGGGATCAGCGAGATCAACATGTTCTCGCTCTTCTCCACATTTTTGCCGAGAAACCACTTGAGCGCGACATAGCCGCTGTCCAGCGTCGTCAGGGCACAGATCGCAAGGAACGTGAAATAGGCCGTCGGCACCCATTTCGCCACCGCCGCGTCCTCGCCGCCGACATACTTGGTGATCAGTTCGTGGGCATAGTTGAATTGATCCATGCTCTCCTTGATCACCAGCGGGCTGCCGATCTTCGCCATCACCCAGTAGGCCAGGCAACCGTGGAATAACAGCATCAGGAAGAAGATCGCGCCGCCGAAAAAGTAGCTGCTGCGGATCGAGGTCTTCTCGCGGTGGATCTGAATCGCCCGCTGCCAGTGTTGCAGGTCGAGCCACGGCCCGACCAACAATCCGATCACCAGCGGAATCGCATAGCCGAAAAGCCCCGGGCCCTGCCACTGCGGAGTGCCGTCCGCCTGCGTTGGAAACGGCGCGCCCCAACCGAGATTTCCGGGGACCAGCGGTTCAAGTCCGAATAGAATCAGCGCCACGCAGCCGAGCAGCACCGCTCCGAGCAGCGCATGGCTGACCTTGATCTTTTCAATGCCGAACTCTTCGCCAAACAAACACCCCGCCGCCAGAATCACGAAAATAATCAGGCAGACGTAAATCCAGAA
>JBIPMR010000075.1:0-9653 GCA_044369025.1 Luteolibacter sp. | reverse complement strand
GATTCTTGCGTTGGTGATACTGGTGGGAAGGAAGCCCGCATTGTCCTGCTTTGCCTCAATCGTTCCACCATTGAAGTTAATCGTCGGCGTCCCCCCACCGGTGGACAGGTTATTGATGCGAAGTGTTCCGCCGTTAAGATTTAAAGTTCCAGTTGCCTGGGAAACCCGGAACGTGCCGGCTACGAATGTGCCACCGTTGATCGTGGTTGTTCCTGTCGCACCGTAGGCATTGAGAACTTCGATGTTGCCGGCATTGAAGGTTCCGCTATCGAGGATAAAATTGCCCGCACCACCCGTCGTGTGGCCAGCGGTGAAGACAAAGCTGCTGCCGGACACATTCACTGTGCCACCGTTGAGACGGAAGGTCGAACCGCCGACGACGGTGAAACCGGTTTGTCCCACACCGTAGGTCGTGCCTGCACTGCCAGTCACCGCCATGGTTCCGCCGTTAAGTTCGAAAGCTCCCGCGCGAGTCTGGAAGGAAGCGACCGACCACGAGTTGGATGCGCCGGAAAACGTTTGGGTTCCGGCACCGACTTTTGCCAAGGCGGTGGTCACACCGCTCAGAGTGCCGCCGTAGGAGTTGCTTGAGGCAACTCCGACGAGGAGTGACTGGGAGACCGCGCTCGAGTTGGCGATGGAGAGGTTGCGATCACCCTTCAGCCCGCCGAGAGTAAGCGCCGTGCTGCTGCCGAAGTTGATGGTTCCGGTATCGGCAGCGACCATGTTGAGGACGGAGGTTCCAAGAGCACCAACGGCACCGAGGACGATGGATCCGGCCTGTGGTCGGGTTTCACCGGTATAGGTATTGGCTGCGTTCAAATTCAGTGTTCCGGCACCCGCCTTGGTGAGTGAGCCTGCGCCGCTGATTCCGGTGTTTGCGCCGAGCGTGATGGACCGCAATGTATCAGCCTCGAAAGCAGCAGTGCCGCCAGTGGCCAACGTGATGACGATGTTGTTGCCGGTTCCCGCAGCACCCGTTCCATTGATGGTCAGGTCGGTGGATGCATCGAAATTCCGGATCGTGCCGTTGTTGATGTTGAGGGAACGTGTCGTGTTGGCTGCAACCGTGCCAGTGCCGGCCGTGATCGAGCTGGCGAGGAGAGTTCCCGAGGTCGTGCTGGTTCCCAAATGATAGGTAGGAAGAAGCCGTGGGGCTGCTGCGGTTCCGGTAGTGCCGATCTTCTTGCCCAAAGTGAGCGTTCCGACTTTCACGGTGCCCGCCTGTTGGTTGAAGGTTCCCGTGTTGGTTTGGTTGAAGCCACCGGCGATGTTGTCAGAAATGGTGATTGAGGTGGCATCCAGAGTTCCCGTGCCCATCGAAAAGGTTCCGAAAACGGTTGGCGGTGTCCCCGTGGTGGCTGCCGATTGCCCTTGGCTGACGGTCAAGGTGGTAATCCGTGCATCAATCGCTCCCAAACTGAAATCCGCATGCTGGGTGTTCCCTGCCGTGCCACCTGCGCCGTTTAAACCCACCAAAAGCGACGCCATTCGATCGCTGCCGCCGGTGAGTGCGCGGAGGGTGACGGCAGGCGTGACCAGTCCCGACTGGAAAACAACGCTGGCATTGGCCCGGGTGGCACCGACTTGGAAATTGGTGGCGTTGATCACATTGGCGGTGCCGAGCGATAGCGTGGCACTGTTCACGATGGATCCTGTTCCACCGACACCGACGGTGAGGTTCGTTACGGTGAGCGTGTTGCTCGTCGAGCTCAGTTTGAAGGTCCCGGTTTGAGCGGCGGTTGCTGCGCTGTTTCCACCAACGGTCAAGCTGTTGGCGGATTTGGCAATGGTGAGGCTGGAGAGGCCGCTGGCATCGAGCGCGTAGGCACCTGCGGTGGTTGGACTTGCGGGTGGGGTAAGCAGCAAGTTGGAAGCTCCGGAGAGCGTCAGGCTGCCATTGGTGATGATGTTGCTGACGGTGCCGCCCGCAGTGACGGACAGGTTGGCGAGGGTTTGGCTGTTTCCGCCAAGGTCGAGGGTGCTGGATCCGCCGAAGGCGACAGCTCCGGTCGTTGCAAGTCGGTTGGCTCCACCGCTGAGCAACAGTGTGCCCCCACTGATGGTGGTCGTCCCCGTGTGGGAGTTGGCGCCACCCAAAGTGAGAGTTCCGACCCCGGTCTTGAGGAATCCCGCCGTGCCGGCGATTTCCGAATTGATCGTGGCGGCCACGGCGTTGGTGATGGTGGGGGTGGTGCCATCAAGGGTGATCTTGCCACCCTGGAGGATGTAGCCGGCCGTATTGAAGGTGAGGCTGTTGGCGGTGACGCCGCCCGCAGCCACATTCACGGTGCCGGCGAGGCCGCCGAAGACGGCATCATCGTCGAGCGTCGTGACTGCCGGCCATGAGGCGTCCGAGCCGCCGGTGGCGAGTGTGTCCCAGCTGAGATTCGCGGCTTCGAGATCCCAGGTTCCGTTTCCGCCGTCGGCGTTAGGCCCGGTGCTGGCTCCATCCCAGTGGAGAATTCCGGCTTGGGCCGCGACCGTGAAGGCGGACAGGGCGATGGCGACAAAAAAGAGTGGATGGAGACGGGTTTTCACAGGGTGGTTTTTTGGGGTTTCGGGAAGAGACGACGTCGCGGGTTGGGGGTTGACCCAGCCCTATTGGTGGAGGCTACACCACGGGGCGGCCGAAAATCATCCCGTGTATGCGGGATTTTGATCCGGGGTATCGATCACCATGCCTTGCAAGCGCCCCGCATCCGCCGGGCCGCCCGGCGCGGAAATCCGGCCGATGTAACCGGCAAAATGGGCGTCCGCACCTTGTTTCGAGAGCTTGTCACCCTCGAATCCGGTGGCTTCTTTCGGCGCCGGGCCGTTCTTCGCACCCGTGTTGACATGCCCGAAACGCAGCACCGTCCATTTTCCCGCAGGGTCGGAACAGGTGAAATTCCATCAACGAATCAAGATTTCGCCACGGCGAGGGGGATCGCGTTGTTGAGCCGTGGGCCGATGTTGACGAACAGATAGATCATTTCAAGATTCAGACCACGAGGCCTGTCATCAATTGACCGTGCACGTCGGTGAGCCGGAAATTGCGGCCCTGATAGCGGAATGTGAGCTTCTCGTGGTCGAGGCCCAGCTGATGCAGAAGGGTGGCTTGGAAATCGTGGACCCCCACCGGGTCCTTGGTGATGCCGTAGCAGAATTCATCGGTCTGGCCGTAGGCGTGGCCGGGTTTGAAGCCGCCACCCGCCGCCCACATGGTATAACAGGCGCCAAAGTGATCGCGTCCGTGTTTGGGTTTGGTCACATCGCCCTGGACGAAGACGGTCCTGCCGAACTCGCTCGCCCAGATAACCACGGTGTCTTCCAACAAGCCGCGCATTTTCAGGTCCTTCACCAGGCCGGCGGATGGCTGATCGGTGTCCATGCATTGTTTCTCCAACTGGGTCGGCAGATTGCTGTGCTGATCCCAACCCGAATGCATGATCTGGACAAAGCGGGTGCCGCGCTCGACCAGGCGGCGGGCCAGCAGGCAGTTCCGCGCATAGGAACCACTGCGATGCACGTCCGGCCCGTAAAGATCGAGCACGGCCTTCGACTCGCCCGAGATGTTGGTGAGCTCCGGCACGCTGGCTTGCATGCGGTAGGCCATTTCATATTGGGTGATGCGGGTGTCGATTTCCGGATCGCCGAAATCGTTGAGGTGATGGTGGTTGAGTTCCGCCAGATCGTCGAGCAGCGAGCGCCGCAACGGGCGCGACATGCCGTCCGGATTGGTCAGGTAAAGCACCGGGTCGCCATCGCCGCGGAAGCGCACGCCCTGGTGTTTTGAAGGGATGAAGCCGCTGCCCCAATAGTGATCGAAGAACAACTGGCCGCAGGTTTTCTCGCGGTCGGAGGAAGTCATGACCACGAAGGCGGGCAGCTCGTTGGTGAGGCTGCCGAGCCCATAACTCGCCCAAGCCCCGAGGCTGGGCCTGCCGGGAATCTGGCTGCCTGTTAGTAGAAAAGTGACTCCCGGCGCGTGATTGACCGCCTCGGTATGCATCGAGTGGATGAAACACACCTCATCCGCGATGCTGCCGATGTGCGGGATGAACTCGGACAACCAGCGGCCGCTGTTGCCGTATTGGCGGAACGGCTTGAGGGCGGGCAGGATCGGGTATCCCTTCTGGCTCGCGGTCATGGTGGAGAGCCGGGTGTTTTTCCTAACGGACTCCGGCAATTCCTGGAGCCGGTGTTTTTCCAGGTTCGGCTTGTAGTCGAAGAGATCCACCTGCGACGGCGCGCCGCCCTGCCAGAGCAGGATCACGCGTTTGGCCTTGGGGGCGAAGTCGCTGAGTTGGGAGGGCATCGCGTCGGCCGCCAGCCCGTCCTCGCCCAACAGGTTGGCCAGCACCGCCGCGCCGATCCCTCCCGCACTGCGGCCGAAGAACTGGCGGCGGGTGAGGTGTCTTTGATGTTGGAGAAACGGGTCCATGAAGGTTCTATGATAGGTTACTCACGTGAGAGCGCCTCGTCCAGATTGAGGATCGATAGGCACACCGCCGAAAGCGCGGCGACGTAGGCGGGCTCGCCGGGCAGATCGCGGGCGGACTCGCCATGGGCGAGATAGCGCGACGCCGCCTGCGGGTCGGCTAGAAACTCGCGGTGCGCCCTCTCGAAGCTGCGGCGCAGGATTTTCAATTCATGCTCGTCCGGTTGCCGCGAACAGACCCTCAGCCAGGCGCGGCTGAGTTGCGCCTCGGTGTCGCCGGGGTGGGTTTCACGAATGACCTTGGCAGCCAATGCCCGAGCCGCCTCGTTCCAGGTGACGTCGTTGAGAGTGATGAGCGCGTGAATGGGGGTGTTGGTGAGGGAGGGTTTGACCGAGCAGATCGTGCGCGAGGAGGCGTCAAACATGTTGCCCGGTGCCACGGTGCGCCGCCAGAAGGTATAGAGACTGCGCCGGTAAAGATCGGCCCCTTTCGATTGCGGATAGGTGAAATCGCGCTCCTTGGTGATCGATAGTCCGTCCCAGATGCCGGGTGGCTGATAGGGATACACCGGCTTTCCTCCCATCTCCCGGTTGAGCAGCCCGCTGCTGGCCAGGGCGAGGTCGCGGAGCACGGATGAGGACAAGCGGTAACGCGGCGCGCGGGCCAACAGCTTGTTCGCGGGATCCATTTCCAACAACTCCGGCCCGACTTTCGAGGATTGGCGGTAAGTGGCACTGGTCACGATCAAGCGGTGCATGTGCTTCACATCCCACTGCTTGTCGCGGAACTCTGCCGCCAGCCAGTCCAACAGTTCGGGGTGGCTTGAAGGGTCCGCTTGCACGCCGAGGTTTTCCGAACTCTTCACGAGCCCCACGCCGAAAAACAGCTGCCAGTAACGGTTCACCTGGACGCGGGCGGTGAGTGGATTTTCCGCGCTCACCAGCCACTTGGCGAGGCCGAGGCGATTGTTAGGCAGCTCCGGCGGCATCGGTGGCAGGCATTCCGGCGTGCCCGGGTGAACCTCTTCCGCGAGGGAGGTATAAACTCCCCGCGCGTGGACATGGGTTTTCCGGGGCTTGGCATCCGACATCACCATCACCTTGGGCAAGGCGTCGCGGTGGGCGGCCAAGGCGGAATCCGCCGCATGCTTCGTCTTCCGCGCGGCCACGGCGGCGGGGTGCGATGATGACTTGACGAAATAGTCCGCCAGCGCCTCCTGCTCCTTGGCATTTCGCCGCGCGGCGGGCTTGGCGAGGATCGCGGCAAGCGCTCCGGGGAATTGTTGGAGAGCCACCGGATCCGGCGCGGGGGTCGAGGAAATCCGGAAATGCCCTAGCAGGTGGCGCGCGTGGGGCGAGCGGAACTCGAGCACGAGCCGCACCGCCTGCCCGGCCGGAACCGGCACGGCCGGCTGCACGACAATGAAGTGCGGAGTGGCCACGTCCGGATGAAAGGCCCACGCCTTCGCCGGATCGTCATCGAGCACGCCATCCGCGCTGAATCCTTTTTGCGAGTAATCGGCCGTGGCCTTGGCCAGCGACACTTCAGTTCCATTTGCCGCAACCCTCACGCGGGTGAGCACGGCGTTCCCGCTATCAGAAAGCCCCGCGCCGCCTTGGGGCAGGCGCGCGTCGGGGAGGGTGTCGATCCGGATGCCGGTGACCGGGGTCATTTGGGCAGGCAGCTCGATGCGATACTCCGCTTGATTCGGCGCGTTGCCGCTGGCGAAAAGGGTCTTCTCCGCAGTGATTTCCAGGCTTACGCCCAAGTCGGCGGTCGCTGATGTCGGGCTCAACGCGGTCCATTCGACGACGGGTCCCTGCGACAGTGAGTTCTCCCATTCGGTGAGAGCGGCGAGCACTTCAGGCGGAGTTTGCGCGGCGGCGCCCGCGTGTTTTTCCAACTGCGCGAGTTGATCCATCTGCGCCGGCGATCCCGCATGAATCCATGGGTCGGCGATCCGGTATTGCCCGCCACCGGGCGGCATCCCGGTTTCCGGCACCTGGTTGAAAAACGCCATCATCCGATAGAAATCGCGCTGGGGGATGGGGTCGTATTTATGGTCGTGGCACTGGGCGCAGGCCATCGTTAGGCCGAGCCAGGTGGTGGCGGTCACGTCCACGCGGTCCACCAGGATGACGTTGCGCTGTTCTTCCGGAATCGCGCCGCCTTCGCCATTCAGAAGATGATTGCGATTGAACGCGGAGGCGATTTTTTGATCGAGGGTGGCATTGGGTAACAAATCACCGGCAAGTTGTTCCACGGTGAATTGGTCGAAGGGCATGTTGTGGTTCAAGGCGCGGATGACCCAGTCGCGCCAGACATATTGATGGGTGTCGCCGTCCTGTTGGAATCCATTGCTGTCCGCGTAGCGTGCCGCGTCCAGCCAGGGCAGCGCCATGCGTTCGCCGTATTGCGGACTGGCCAGCAAGCGATCCACGGCAAGCTCGTAAGCCCCGGCGCTGTCGTCCGCGAGGAAGGTGGCCAGTTCTTCCGGCGTGGGAGGAAGTCCGGTGAGATCGAGGCTCAAGCGGCGCAGCAGGGCGGATTTCGGCGCTTCCGGCGATGGCTGGAGACGGTGATCCGTGAGTGAATCGAGGACGAAAGCGTCGATCGGGTTCTTCAACCAAGAGGAAGGAGACGGCTGCGGCACGGCGGGTCGGACCAATCGATCAAAAGCCCAATGGCTGCGGTATTCCGCGCCCTCTTCGATCCACTTCCGCAGGACCCCGACTGCGGCGGGAGGGATGGTTTTTTTCGATTCCGGCGGCGGCATGATTTCGTCCGGGTCATGGCTGGCCATTCTTGCGATCATGCTGCTGGCCTCGGGATTTCCCGGCACGATGGCGATTTGACCGGATTCCGCCGGGCGCAGCGCGTCTTCCCGGCGATCCAGGCGGAGCCCACCCTTCCGGCTACCCGAATCCGGCCCATGGCAGTTGAAGCAATTCTCCGACAGCACTGGCAGGACCTGGGTGCGATAGTCCACCGGTTCCGCACGCGCGCCCGCCGTCAGGCAAATGCCCGCGACGCAGATTGCCTGTGTGATGCGATTCATGGGGTGATTTTCGAGACTGAAAGAAATGCTTCAGCGATACATGAATCCTGATCCGGACCTTTCGGATAAGAATAAAAACGAGGCGCGCCGAAACACATCGCAAGATGACAGATTGCCCGGCCGCCGTTGGTTACTAATACCTGGATTCGGATTCCTGATGATAAATTCCCACGCGACTGCCCTTCACCGCCAAGGCGCATAAGCGAGTCACTGCGATCCATCGAGTCCCGAGAACGCGGGAGGCTGCCGGGATTGACACCGCAACCCGCGCAAAACAGGTTAACCGGGCATGGTTCGCTTTAGTTCCCGATTTTTCGTGGTGTCCACCCTCACCCACCTGTTCTTAGCATTCACCTGCCCCGCTCAAGACCCGGGGCCGGGAACCCGCTTGCCATTATGGCCGGAGGGCAGCATCGCGGCGGGCACTGAGTCCGAGGGCGATCCGGCGCAGCCGACCGTGGACGTGCACTTGCCGGAACCCGGCAAAGCCACGGGCAGCGCCGTAGTGGTCTTGCCGGGCGGCGGCTACGGTGGAATTTCCATGGACTTTGAAGCGGTGCATGCGGCGCGCTTCCTCACGGACCATGGCGTTGCCGCGTTTGTGGTGCGCTACCGTCATGCGCCGAGATTCCGCCATCCGCTGCCGATGGAAGATGCCCGGCGGGCGGTCCGCCTGGTCCGCGCCCGCGCCGGGGAGTTCAAAATCGACCCGAATCGCATCGGCCTGATGGGCTTTTCCGCCGGCGGTCATCTGGCGTCCACGGTAATCACCCATCTCGATGGGGGGAATCCGGCCGCCACCGATCCGATCGCAAAGGTGTCGGCGCGCCCCGACTTCGCGATTCTGGTCTATCCGGTCATCACTTTCACCGATGACAGGTTCGTGCACAAGGGATCGCGCACCAACCTAACTGGGGACAATCAGGAGCTGTGGCCCGAGTTGTCCAGCGAGCGGCATGTTTCCAAAAACACGCCGCCGGTTTTCCTGATCCACGGAGGGAAGGACAAGGGCGTGCCGCCGGAGAACTCCATGATGTTTGCCGATGCATGCCGGAAAGCCGGGGTGAGTGTGGAATTGCATGTTCTATCCCATGGCGAGCACGCGTTTCGCGATGAAGCCGTGCGCAGCGAATTTTACCAGTGCCTCCAACGTTGGCTGGCCCGAAATGGCTGGCTGCGTTGATTTCACCACGCATTGCAAGATCTGACAGAACCTTACACCCATGAACCTAACCCGAATCACCCGGCGCCACGCGGTCCGATATCTGGCAGCCGCCGCCGTGCCCTTGATCCTTCCCGCGCGGCTGCTAGGCCAGGCCGCGCCGTCGAAGAAGATCCACCTCGCGATGATCGGCACCGGCAGGCAGGCCTATCACACCAATCTGCCGACTTTGCTCGGAATGCCCGCTGTCCGCGTGGTGGCGGTGTGCGACGTGGACCGCCACCGCGCCGAGGCCGCCAAGGCGAAAATCGACAAGCATTATGGAAACTCCGACTGCAAGTTGTTCACCGATTTCCGCGAAGCGCTCGCAATGCCCGATCTCGATGCGGTGATGAACTCCACCCCGGACCACTGGCACGCGCTCGTTTCGCTCGCCGCCATCGCGAAGGGGCTGCATGTCAGTTGTGAGAAACCGCTCACCCGCTACCTTGCCGACGGCCGCCTGATCGCCGACGCCGCAAAACAAAAAGGCGTGGTGTTCCGCACCGATACCGAGTGCCGCTCCCACAGTTACATGACCAAGACCGCCGATCTGGCAATCAACGGCTATCTCGGAAACATCAAACGCTTCGAGGTCGGCGTGCCGCGCGAGGTGAAGGGTGAGCTCGGCGATCCCAAGCCGATGCCGGTTCCCGCGCATCTGGATTATGAAATGTGGCTGGGGCCGGCGCCCTATCAGGAATACACCCGTGACCGCGTGCATCCGGAGGATCTGGCAGGCCGGCCGGGATGGATGAGGATCCTCGATTACTGCGAAGGCATGGTTTCCAACTGGGGCACGCATTTGATCGACGTCGCCAGCCTGATCAATGGTTCCGAACACACGGGGCCGGTCTCCGTCGAAGGCACCGGCCGCTATCCCGAACCCGGCTCGGGGTTGTGGAACACGCTGCTGGATTTCGATCTCCACTACCGCAATGCCAACGGGGTGACGCTCGATTACAAGATC
>JBIPMR010000665.1:0-3152 GCA_044369025.1 Luteolibacter sp. | reverse complement strand
GCATTGGCTCTGCGGATGTCAACTCCGGAGTGTATTCCCTTGCCACCCAATCGGCCAACGGCCGTGGGATCACGCTCTATCTCATCAATCGGACGGATCGTCGCCATGCCGCGCTGGATGTCGGGCTTCCGGGTTTGCGCTCCGGAAGTTTCGGCGCGAAGCTGCTCAGCGCCAACGACCCGAAAACTAACGATACCACGCTCGTCACCATCCCCTGCGAGGCCACCGCCGGGGGCTGTCGTTTGGAACTGCCCGCGTGGTCGATGGCGGTGGTGCGTTGTTCAATTGAGAAACTCCCATGAATCACACCACGAAAACCACACTCGCCGTCATTGCCGGGACCTTCTGTTTTGCCGTCAGCGTTCAGACGGCGCCTGCTGCGGAGGCACCTCCGAAAAGACCGAACATTCTCTTCATCGCGGTCGATGATCTGAGGCCCGAGCTGGGCTGTTATGGCGTGTCATCCGTCAAAAGCCCCAATATCGACCGCATCGCCAAGGCCGGAATCGTATTCAATCGGGCCTACTGCCAGCAAGCGGTTTGCGGGCCATCGCGGGCAAGTGTGATGACCGGTGCCCGGCCGGACACGACGAAGGTGTGGGACCTGCAAACCCATTTCCGCAAGGCCATGCCGGATGTGGTCACGCTTGGCCAGCATTTCAAACAACATGGTTATTTCGTCCAAGGCATGGGCAAGATCTATCATGGCTCACTGGATGACGCGGCCACTTGGTCGGTGCCATGGCAAACTCCGGACGCACCCACCTACGCGCTGCCAGAAAACCTGAAGCGTCAAATGGCCGCCAATCCAGAGGGTGAAACTCCGGGGACGAAACCGACAAGAAAAGCAAAGACCGGATTCAACTCCCGCGGACCTGCCTTCGAATCCGCCGAGGTGCCCGATGAAGCTTTCGCCGATGGCATGGTCGCCGATTTGGCGGTGAAGACCTTGCGCAGCCTGTCTGGAAAACCCGAACCCTTCTTTCTTGCCGTGGGTTTTGTGAAGCCCCATCTGCCGTTCGTGGCTCCAAAGAAATACTGGGATCTCTACGATCCATCGCAAATCACGCTTGCCACCAACAAATTCCGCCCCGTGGACGCGCCCAAATATGCGTTGACGCCCGGTGCCGAGTTGCGCAACTACCGCGGCATCCCGCAAGGATCGGTGCCCGATGAGCTCGCCCGCCAACTCAAGCACGGTTATCATGCGTCCATCAGCTATAGCGACGCCCAAATCGGCAAACTGCTCGACGAACTCGATCGCCTCGGATTGACCAAAGATACCATTGTGATCCTTTGGGGAGACCACGGCTGGAAAATCGGCGAGCACGATGCATGGTGCAAGCACAGCAACACCGAAGACGACACCCGCGCGCCGCTCCTGCTCTCCGTTCCCGGAATGAAGAACCCCGGAACACGCACGGATGCCCTTGTCGAGTTCGTGGATATCTATCCGACCTTGTCCGGGCTCGCGGGACTGCCTTTGCCGGCTCATCTCGAAGGAACCAGCTTCATGCCCTTGCTGGCTGACCCGCAACTTCCATGGAAGTCCGCCGCGTTCAGCCAGTATCCCCGAAGCTCGGGCGGCAAGAACCTGATGGGCTACTCGATGCGCACGAAAAACCATCGTTTCACGCTTTGGGTCGATCGAAAGGACCGCTCCAAGGTGGCCGCCACCGAACTCTATGATCATCGGGTGGACCCGCAGGAAAATCACAACCTCGCGGCAAAACCGGAGAACGCCGACCTCGTGAAGGAACTCAGCGCGCAACTGCGAGCCGGTTGGCAGGCCGCTGGACCGAAATAACAATCCCACCATGTTTTGCCGCCTCCTGCTCGTCTCGCTCTTCCTTCTCGCAGGGTTCTCTCCCATGCGCGCGGATGAATTCGACACGCTCCGTCTGAAGTGGCGCGACGCCATCGTAGGCTCGGGTTATGACACCGCCGATCCCGATGTCGCAGCGCGTCTGACAAGCATCGGAAATGCGGCGAACGGGCACTGGTCGGGCATGGATAAGTCGCTCGCCCGCACGAATCTTTGGAGTGACATCGCCAGCACCACGGATTCGGAGCACGTCACCACCAACTACATCCGGCTGAATGCGATGGCCCTCGCCTACGCGACTCCGGGTTGCTGGTTGCAAGGCAACGCGGCCTTGCTCGCGGACACCATCAGCGCATTGGATTGGATGAACGCCAATCGCTACGGCGCGACCACGGCGCAGTATCGCAATTGGTTTCCATGGGAAATCGGCGCGCCCCTCCAGCTCACGGATATCTGTGTGCTGTTATACGATCAACTCACTCCCGCCCAGCGCACGAACTACATGGCCGCCGTGGAGCACCAGACTCCCGTGCCTGACATGACCCAGGCGAACCTGATGTGGAAAACCCGCATTGTGGGACTGCGGGGTTGCATCGTGAAGAGTTCTCCCAAGCTCGTTCTCGCGCGGGATGCCTTCAGCGCGTTGTTTCCCTACGTGACGGGCAACGACGGGTTCTATACGGATGGCTCCTTCATTCAACACTCCAATTTCGCCTACACCGCTGGTTACGGCGCGGGCCTGCTCACCAACATGGTGCCGGTGCTCGCGTGGTTGTCCGGTTCCACCTGGCAGGTGACGGATCCGGCACAGGCCAATCTCTACCAATGGATCTATCAGTCGTTCGAGCCGATCATCTATCGAGGTGCCGCGTGGGACTCGGTGCGTGGCCGCGGGCTGGCCTACGTGAATGGATCACCGCAAAAAACCGGGCATGAGATCATCGACGCCATCCTGCAAATCACCCGCTTCGCCCCTCCCGCCGATGCCGCGCGGATGAAGGCGATGGTCAAGTATTGGGCGCAAAGCGATACCGTCCTCAATTTCGTCGGCGGACGTCCGCTGCCGACCTTGCCGCTGACGAAGGCGCTCATGGCGGATGCCGGCGTGACGCCCCGCGGCGAGTTGATCGGGCACTATCACTTCGCCGCGATGGACCGGGTGATCCATCTGGGAAAAGGTTTCGGGTTTGGCCTCGGCATGTGTTCCAGTCGCATCTCGAATTTCGAGTCGATCAATGGCGAGAACCTGCAGGGGTGGTTCGCTGGCGACGGCATGACCATCCTCTATAACTCCGATCTGAATGCTTTTGGCGACGCCTACTGGGCC
>JBIPMR010000664.1:0-3155 GCA_044369025.1 Luteolibacter sp. | reverse complement strand
TGATGGCGGCATTGACGATGAGGTTCACCGTGGCGGTGGCGGTTCCGCCGTTGCCGTCGCTGATCGTGTAGGTGAACGAGTCCGTGCCCGAGTAACCGGCGGTCGGGGTGTAGGTGACGGTGGCGCTGCCATTGAGGGTGACCGCACCGCGCGCCCCCTGGGTGACGCTGGTGATGCTCAGCGCGTCGCCGTTGGGATCACTGTCGTTCGCGAGCACCGGGATCGTCACCGGGGTGTTGAAGGCCGTGGTCGCGGAGTCGTTCGTGGCAAGCGGCGGTGCGGGCCCCACGGGACCGGCACTCACCGTCACATGGGCCGCGGAAACCACCATCGCGATCGGATGGGTATAACTGTTGGAGCCGTTGTCATAGGTCACCGAAGTGAGATCCGCGTTGGAAAAACCCAGCGAGGACAGCACATTGGAACTCCAGCCGCCCAAGGGATTGGAGATGACCACCTCGTAGAGCCCGGAGTCCGCAGGGGTCAGTCCCGACAACGAAAGTGTCGGGGCGGTTTGGCCGGCCAGCGGCAGGCCATCGCGCCGCCATTGCACCGCGACGACTTGGGATGAGGCGAATGGCGCGGTGAGTGATAGATTGGCACCGCTTGCCTTCGCCACGGTCGGGACCGGCGGAGGCAAGGGACTGCCGGCGAGTTTCCTCTGCCATTCTGCCACGAAATACCCCGCCATCCAGACTGCGGATTGGCTCGACGCGTTCACGGACGCCTGCGGGGTGTTGACCAGGCTGTGCTCATAACCGTTTAACAATTTCAGCTCCGCCGAAACGCCCGCATCCGAGAGGGCGCGGTAAAGATCCACGCTGCCGGATGTTAGAAGCGTCGTGTCGTAAGTGCCATGGACCATCACGCTGGGCAAATCGCCGGAATCCACCGTGTAGCAGCGGTACTCGGGCTCGGGACCACCCCACAAGATGGCGGAGGCGATCAGGCCGGTCCGGTCATAAACAGCGGTCGCGTCGGAGCTGATCGAGGAGGCCGGGCTGGTGGTGGAGAACGGATCGGTGGTGGGCAGACCTCCCATGTCACCCGTTTCGCGGCAGCCCAACACCGTGGCGATCCTGCCGCCCGCCGAGCCGCCCGCCATGAAGATGGAGGAGGGATCGTAGCGGTAAGTCCGGCCGTTCGCGCGGATCCATTGCAGGGCGATCAAGGCATCCGCGGCGGCGTCCTTGAGCGCGGGCAGTTCGTCCGCCGCCGTCGGCATGTCCGCCCCGCTGCGCTGCCGGTAGTCGATGGACATCGCGACGTAACCCCGCTTGGCGAATTCGTTGGCATAGTTGACGATATAACTTTGAGTGCGGACTCCGGTCGTGCGGAAGCCGCCACCGTGGATCAGCATGACCACCGGCCGGTTGGTGGCGGTGTCGCCCGTGGGTTGATAGATATCGACCCGCAGGTCGGTCGCCACGCCTTTGTAGTTGGTCGTGCGGTGAAAAAGCACCCCGCTGGTGGTGGTGACCGAGGAGAAGCGCGGTGTCAGGAAATCTGCCGGCGTGGCCGGTAGGTAGGGGGTGACGGTGAGGAGGAATGTCCCGCTGGTCGTCGACTCCCCGTCGCTGACGGAAAGGGTGATGGTGGCGGTTCCGCTTTCGCCGGCGGCGGGCGTCACCGTGAGGGTCCGCCCGGCTCCGCTGCCTTGCAGCAAAAGGTTGCTCGCGGGCACCAGCTGCGGATTGGAAGAAGTGGCGGTGACGACGAGGGACGAGGCGGCGGTTTCCGAATCGGATAGAGTGAAAGGCAGCGCCCCGGTGTTCCAGCCCGCGACGATCGTCTGGGCGGGGATTTCGCTGACGGCGGGTGGCGTGTTGACCGCCAGCGCGACGAGGCGCGGCGCGGTGGCGGACTCGCGCGACTGGATGATCAGCCCGGCGGGCTGGGTGTCGCCGGGGGTGAGTGCGGGCTGGGCGATGTCCCAGCGATGATCCTGAACGATGAGAAACGAGGCGAATCCATCGCTGCGGGATTTGGCGAATTCCGTGACATCCAGCGAGCGGGCGGAAGCGGTTGGAGAATCCACCACGATCTGCCCTAACATCAAGGTCCCGGCACCCTGCCCGGCGACGCAATTGTTGGCGATGGCGTTTCCGGCTCCGATGTTTTGTTTCAGCACGGCGGTGGCATTCGCCCAGGTGGCGCTGGCTTCCTGCCAGCTGTTATCCACGACGCCGTAAACATGCGCGCGGACCGGATCGGTGCCGGCGCTGGTCGCCGCATGCAAGGTCAGAAGAATCGAATGGAGGTTCGGCGAGCCGTTTTCCGGGACCGGGATTTTGATCAGGCATGCCTTGCGCCCGTTGACGGTTCCGTCCGCGCGCACCCTCAGGTTGGTCAGGGATCCGCCGCCGGTGTTTTTCGAAGTGCCGTCGCCCAACTGGGTGTCCGCCACCGCAGTCTGCGTGGAAGTCACCACGGTCTGCCCCGGCACGGTGATCAACCAGACGGATTCCGCGGGCATGTCTGCTTCCGCGAGTTTGCCAGCGCCCAACGAAGTCATGCGGACGATGCCACCGCTGGACTTGCCGCTGACTTCCTCGACGAAAACAGCATTTCCGGCGGGGACCGGGAGTTGGGAGAAATCGACCTCCAGCGGGATGGGCGAGGTGTTTCTGTTCGCGAGAAACACGTGCCAGGTGTTGGTCGCCGGGTCGTGGGTGGCCATGCTCCAGAGCCCGGTGTTGACGCCCGGGCTGGCAGCGGCGCTCGCGTTGATGCCGTAGCGCGGCCGCGCACCCTTCGCCGCCTTGGCGAAGAGCCTGTAAACCTCCGCGCACTGGGTGGCGCCGCCGTAGTTGTTATTTCCGGTGCTGGCGTTCTCCACGTAATGGGTGCCGTTTTTTGCGATGCCGTAAAATGCGGCGGAGTTGGCGGTCTGGCCGAACTTGAACAGATAGAGCTCGGCCGCGCCACTTTCTGATAGGGCGATGCAATTGGCGCCGAGCGCCGCGAAATCCAACGGTGAATCCTGGGTCGCGGGGGTCAGGTCGTAGCTGGCGCCGGTCCGCACGTTGAATTCTGTCAGTGCGATCGGCAGTGCCGGTTCGCCGGGCATGTCCGCATCGATCCATCCGCGCAGCTCATTGTAATCCGTGACGAAGCCCGAGAGTCCGTCGGCGGCGATCTGGCGGGTGGTATAT
>JBIPMR010000074.1:0-9710 GCA_044369025.1 Luteolibacter sp. | reverse complement strand
GGCTCCTTCAAGCTCCCCAAACACGCCATCACCCGCGGCGTCAAGGATTTCCAAATGCGCGACGAATGGTATTACCACATGCGTTTCCGCAAAGACATGGAAGGCGTGACTCCGATCCTCTCGGATTTGCCCTCGCCCGAAACCTTGACCCGTCCGGATGGCCCGCATTCGGGAAATCCGGATGTCCGCGCCGCCGTCCTCGAGCGCAAGGAACCGCAACACGTGATGTGGGCCTTCGAGCGTCCTGAGTCGCTCGGTGCCGGCCGTGCCTTCGGCTTTACCGGCGGACATTTCCACAAAAACTGGCAGCACGACGATCACCGCCGCGTGGTCCTCAATGCCATCGCCTGGATCGCAAATTTCAACGTCCCGGAAAACGGCGTCCCCTCCAAGACTCCGACCGACGAGGAAATGGCCGCGAATCTGGATGACAAAGGCAAACGCTGATGTTCGGTTTGCCGGTGTGCCGCGGAGGAACTCAGGGCGTGTCTTTCCAACTCGCGCGGGTGAGACGCCAGCCGTCCTTTTCCTTCACCCAATCGAAGGTGGCGTCGTATTTGCCATCCGCCGGGCGGTAGTTCGGCAGCTCGACGAGGCCGATGAGCGTCAATTCCACGGTGGCCTTGTCGCCGTTGACGGTGATTGTGTGGAAGCGCTCCAGCTCGAAACGGGTCTGCTTCGCCTGATTGCAGAGCCAGGAGTAGGCGGACTCGATTTCGGAGCGATCGAAGTTTCCCTGCGCCTCGCGGATGGTCGGATTTTCCAGCTCCACTTCGGAGGCTAACAGCGCATTGAGCGAATAGGTTCCCATCTGCCGACCGGGAATGCCGGTGCCGGCATTCAGGGTGAGCGTGCCGAGCAGGGTCTTGCTGCGCCGCTTGAGCAACTGCTCGGGCGAGAACCACCAGAAGCCGAGCGCGGCAACCAGGATCACGGTGAGGACGGAAATGGCGTAGCGTTTCATGGACTGGCTTTGGGTTGGGTGGGGTCGTAGAAAATCCGGATTTCCGCCTTGTCGGTGCCCAGCAGTTGCTGGGCGCGCTTGAGGGCCGAGCGGGTGGATAGATTCGGGTTCTGCGGGTTGGTTAGGAAAATGTTGCTTTCGCCGGCGTCGCGGTCGCAGCCTTCCTGCAGCGTGACGAGGATGCCGGATTGCTTGAGCACCCGATAAACCTCGCGGGTCGCGCCGGAGACGATCAGATGCAGGCCCTTGCGGCGCATGAAGAGGATCAGGTCCTCCAGCGCCATCACGCTCGTCGCATCGAGGTGCCGGGCGTTTTTCAACCGGAGGATGATCACCTGGATCGCGGGATCGGAGACGGTGCGCTGAATCTGAGTGCGGAACAACTCGGCGGCGCCGAAAAACAAGTCGCCCTCGACGTGGACGATCGAAATCGAGGGAATCGGGCGCTGGCGTTTTTCGCCCATTTCGCGGAGTTCGCCGGCTTCGTTGAAATCGTATTCCACCAGATGCGGCCGGCTCGCCTTGCGCAGAAACAAGGTGATGGAAATCGCCACCCCGATGAAAATCGCCACGTGCAGCGGCGCAAGCAGGGTGGCGATGAAGGTGATGAGCAGCACCGCCGCATCATCGGAGGTCGAGCGCAGGCAAATCCGGATATGGCGCAAGTTGAACAGCGAAAACGACAGCGCGATCACCAGCGCCGCGAGCGCGGATTTCGGCACAAAATCGATCAGCGGCACGCCCCAACCGACGGAGGCGGCGATCACGACGGCGAAGGCCATGGTGTAGATCCCGGAGAACAACGAGGCAAACCGGGTGAGCGCGCCCGATTCGTGGTTCAGCATCGAGCGGGTGAGGGAACCGGAAGCCGGCATGCCGCCGGTGAAGGCGCTGGCGAGGTTGGCCATGCCGACGGCGAACATGTCCTGGTTCACGTCGGGTCGATCGCCGGTGGTGGTCGCGAGGGTTTTTGCCATCAGGGTGTTTTCGAGCGAGGCCAGAAATGCCAAGGCGAAGGCGATGCTCAACAGCGCGGAAATGTCGGAGAATATGTCCGGTCGTAACAGGCTCGGGAATTTCGGGATCAAATCGGCCATCCCGAAAGTCACAAACGTTTCCACCCCCGCGAACGGACCCCGGCGGGAGTGGATCAAGCTGCCGAAAATGGCGGAGGAAATCAACAGCGCGATCGCAAATGCCGGCCACTTGGGACGCCACCGGCGCAGTGCCCCGAACACCAGCAAGGTCGCGACGGCGATCAGCAAGGCGGCCCAGTTGGTGCGGACCAGCGCTTCCGGCAGGTGGATCAGCAACCCGGCGAAGCTCGATGACGCCTCATCATCCACATGTTCCGTGATGCCGAGCAAAGGCTTGAGTTGATTCACCATGATCAGCAGCGCCGCCCCCGAGATGTAGCCCACCAGCACGCTGCGCGAAACATACTGCAACAAGTCGGCCACCCGGAAAATCGCGCCCGCCGTCGCCAGCAGGCCCACCATCAGCACCAGCAGCGGGATCAACTCCGGCATGCGGCCGGCCAACGCCGGATTCACCGAAAAGAAACTGAACAGCATGAACGCCGTCGCATTCGTCGGCCCCAGAATGGTGTGCCGCGAGCCGGCGAAAAACGGCGCGACAAATGCCGCCACCGCCGTGCAGATGATTCCATACACCACCGGCAGCCCGGCGATTGCCGCGAAAGCAATGCCCTGCGCCAGCGCCAGAGTCGTCACGTTCGCCGCAGCCCAGCCATCGGCGCGGAGTTTGGGAAAACTGTAGCGCTTCAGATCCTTGGCGAAGGGGGCCAGCGCGACGTGCTCCGCCGCGAAGAAATCCCGCACATCGCGGGTGGCCTTGGTGAGGGTGCGCAGAATTTTCATCGAGCGTGGCGACTCTACCTGAAGCGGGCCTTGCGGAAAAGGAACAAGCCTAACAGGATGCAGGCGATGTTCGGGGACCACAACATCGCGGTGGCCCCCGCATCGGACTTGAATTGATCCGCCAGCATCGTGATGAGGAAATAACCGGTGCCGATCAGCAGGCTGATGATCAGCCCCGAGGAAGTGTCGCGGCGGCGGGTGTTCATGCCGAGCGGCACGGCCACGAAGGCGAAGGCGAAGCAGGCCATCGAGAACGAATAACGCCGCGTGATTTCCGAGCGCATCGCCACCTGTTTGTTGGTGGTTAGGGCCGGGTTGTTGGAAATCTCATCCAGGATTTCCTGATTGGTCATCGCGCTCTGGCGCAGCTTGCGGCTCTTCGGATTTTTCAAATCGATCAGCAACGGCTCGGCGCGGCCGGCGAATGCGAGCTCGACCTCGCCATTCGGCTTGTGCGTTTCGAAATACGCGTTTTCGAGTTTCACCCGCAGCTGGCTGTTCACCTCATCCACCGAGAGCGCCGCCCTGGCGGCGTGCACGTAGGTCATCCCGCCGGGATTCTTTTCGGTGAGTGGCAGCTGATAGTAATGGAATCCCTCCACCCATTCGCCCTCCCGGCCCTCGATCAGGACTTTCTGGATTTCATCCGCGTCCGCCTTGAAGTTGCCCTGCACCACCCCGGGTTTCAACAGCGATTTCGGGTCGCGCGACGCCTGTTCGTACAACAACTGCACCAAGGTCGCCTTCGAGTAGGGCACCACGTGGGTGTTGAGCCACAGGCTCGCCAGCGACAGCAGGAAGCCGATCACGAACACCGGCGCCGACAACCTCACCAAACTCAGCCCCGCCACCCGGAAACTGGTGATTTCATGGTGGGAGGAGAGCCTGCCGAAAACCAGCAGCACCGCTGATAGGAATCCCCACGGCACCGTGTACATCAGCGACAAGGGCAGCACCGTGATCACAAACCGCAGCACCAGGCCCAGCGGCGCTTTTTGCTCCACCAGCAGCGGCCGGATTTCTTTGAACAAATTTCCCAGCACCAGCACGATTCCGAGCACCAGCACGGCATACAGCGTGCCCCAAAGCACCTGTTTGCCGATGTAGCGATCTGAAATGCGCATGAACTCGCCGCACTCTGAGGACGCCGCCTGCCACTGTCCAGAAAAGAGCCCGACAGAAAAGGGACGGATGAGAGTGACCCAGCCCGATGGGCTGGGCTGAGGGCTGATGGACCTTTGGTCGAAGATTCATATTCCATCCGGCTCTCACGAGCGCCAACGGCGCGCCATCCCTCAGCCCGGGCCAGCGGCCTGATCTTTATACCCGTTTCCCATACGGTCGGAGGAATCTTCGGTCCCAACGGGACCTTTCATCCCAGCCCGGCACGCAGTGCCGGGTTTTGGCATGGGCATGGAATTTCGTCCTGCAAGGACGGTTCATGCTGTGCGCGGCGACGGAAGTTGGCGACGACGGCTTCGGACATAAGCAACCTCTCCCGCATGAGGCGTCCCTTCAGGACGCACGGATTCCAAGGAATCCCGACCCAGCACGGTGTGCCGGGCTTTGATGATCCGTCCCGTTGGGACGAAGAGCGGGAAATGGGTATAAAGACCAGGCCAGCAGTCTGGGTTGGGCCGGCAGGCCACCGGCGGCCTGAAGGGGCGCGATTCGGACTTGGGTCACTTCGACTGCTCGAGCATGCGCAGCAGCGGGAGCTCGGCGCGGGCGCGGAGGGATTCCTCCATCTCGACGCGGGGTTGGAGCGAGTCGAGGCAGTCGCGGAGCTTTTGCAGGGTGTTCATCTTCATGTAGCGGCAGTCCGCGCAGGCGCAGCGGTCGGTGGGGCCGGCGATCAGGTTCTTGTCCGGGCACTCCTTGCGCAGGCGGTGGAGCATGCCGCTCTCGGTGACGACGATGATGTCGTTGACCGGCGCGTTCTTGCAGTAGGAAATCATTTTCTCCGTCGAGCAAACCTCGTCGGCGAGCAATCGAACGGCCTGGGTGCATTCCGGGTGGGCGACAACCAGCGCGGCGGGATACTCGGCCTTGATCCGGTTGATCGAATCGCGGGTGAACTCGACGTGGACGTAACAATTGCCCTTCCACAAATCCATTTTGCGGCCGGTTTGTTCCATGACCCAGGCGCCGAGGTTTTCATCGGGAACGAAGAGGATGGGTCGGTCGGCGGGGGCGAGGTTGACGATTTTCACCGCGTTGCCGGAGGTGCAAATCACATCGCAGAGGGCTTTGACGCCGCCGGAGCAATTGATGTAGGCGATGACGTAGTAGTTTTTCTCCGCGTTGGCCGTGAGGAAGGCTTCGAGCTGGTCGGCGGGGCAGGATTGTTCGAGCGAGCAGCCGGCGTCGGCGTCCGGGAGCACGACGATTTTGCCGGGGTTGACGATTTTGGCGGTTTCCGCCATGAAGTGGACGCCGCAGAAGGCGATCACATCGGCATCGGTGGCCTTGGCGTGGTAGGCGAGGCCGAGCGAATCCCCGACGTAGTCGGCGACATCCTGGATCTCGCCGATCTGATAGTTGTGGGCGAGGATCACGGCGTTCCTGGCTTTTTTCAGGGCCAGGATTTCTTCCTTGAGATCGAGGGTGGCTAACATGGGGGATTTGAAATTTGAGATTTCAGATGGGGGAAGGCGTGACCATTTCGATGGTTCCGGTGTGTTTGGCGCCGGATTTGACGATCAGCGAGGTGGTGCGGACGAGTCCCTGAAGATGGGCGCGTTTTTCGAGGGTGACGGGCCCGGTGCAGGAGATTTGGCCGCGGACGTTGCCGTCGATGTGGGCGGAGGCGGCGTTGACGGGATGGAGGAATTCGACGCGTGCGCTTTTTTCCACCCGCAGGGTCCGGCAGGTGACGTTGCCGACGATTTTGCCGTGGCTGCGGATGATCAGGTCGCCGCTGCATTCGACGGAGCCGGCAAGTGAACCCAACACGGTGAGATTGTGGCATTGCAGGGTGACGCCGGAAACCGCGCCGTTTTTCTGGATGACGACGTCGCCGCAGGTCTGGATGCGGCGGTTCCAGTGATCGGTGATGTCGTAGTCCTGAAGGCTGATGTAGCCACTGCATTTCGGGCATTGGCTGGACTGGGCTTCGGCGATGGTGGTGTAGGAGTGGCCGCAACTGAAGCAGCGGATCTCGCGCGGGGGCTTGCGCGGGCTGAGCAGCCGCATCAAAAACGAGCGCGGCGGTTGCTTGACCGGCCCGCGGCGGAGCAGCGGCGTGGGTTTTTCCGGCTCGGGCAGCTCGGGCTCGGGGTCCGAGTCTTTGCGGGGCACCGCCAGCCGCGTGACCGGGCGGTTTCTCACCACGCCCTTGCCTTCGCGGACTTGGAAGTTCGCACGGCAGGCGCGGCACTGCGTCGAAACGACGAGTGCGGGTTCGGTCTGGGAATGCCCGCATTCCGGGCACGTGACCTCGATGCGATGGCGCTGGGGCTCATCGGCCATGGTAACGCGGGGTGGGGGTGAGAGGGCGGAGCCTCAGAGGTTTAGGAAGCGGTGCCGGCAAGGGTTCCTTGTTTCGGGGGTTCCGGGGATGCTGGCGCGGCCTTGGCTGCCGGCTTTTCCGTGCTGGCAGGGACGTTGGCGGGGGTGCCGACGGTCGATTTGCCGACGAAGATGGCACCGGCCTCGATCGAGAGGGTCTTGGCTTTGATGTCGCCGACGACTTCGGCGCTGGATTTGAGTTCGACGCGGTCGGTGGCGGTGAGGTTGCCGTGGACCTTGCCATAAACGACGACGGTCGCGGTTTTGACTTCCGCCTTGATGCGGGCGTTTTCGCCGACGGTGAGGTTGCCGTCCGAAGTGATTTCCCCTTCGATTTTTCCATCGACGACGAGGTCGTTGGTGAATTTGACGGTGCCTTTGATGTCAACGTCGGTGGAAAGCACGTTGCGGGTGGCGGCGGGAGAGCTGCGCGCGGGAGCGGCCGCCGCCGCGGGCTGCTGCGAGCTGTAGGAGGGCGGCGCTGGGGCGGCGATGGGTTCCGGGTGGCGGATTTCCGGATGGGATGGAGTATGATCTTGGCCAATTACTTTTTTGAACACGGTGATTTAGACGGGTTGAGGTTGAAATGATGTCAAATTCAATTCGAGCTTACGGCTCGGGAGTAGCGGGAGTTTCAGCCGGCGCGGCAGGCGCGGTCTCCGGGGTTGCCGGAATCTCCGGAGAGGGGGCGGGAGCCACCGCGGAAGGGAGGGTCTCCGCAGGAAACTCGATGGCGGGAGCGCCGGGGATGGGGGTGAGACCGGGGACGCCCGAGGTGGCGTCGGCACCGGCGGGCGGGGTTTCGGGAACGGGCGGGGCCTCGATTTCGACGGGGGGCTTGGCTTTGAGGATCGCCAGGCGGCGACCGGCGGCCTCGGCAAAGTTGCTGTCAGGGAAGTCGGTTTTGACTTTGGTGTAGGAGGCCTCCGCTTTGGGGAGGTCGCCGCCGGCTTTGGCGATGTCGCCGAGGGAAATCAGGGCGAAGGGGGCGATGAAACTGGCGGAGGTGTTGCCGGCGAGTTCGTCGAAGAGTTTGGTGGCGTCGGCGGTTTTGCCTTGGGCCATCAGTTTCGCGGCGAGGCTGGCCTGGGCGCTCGGCAGCGCCGGGTGGGAGGGGTTTTCCGCGATGAATTTTTGAAGGGTGGCGATGGCGGCGTCCTGCTGGCCTTCGGTCCATTGTTTGTTGCCGAGCAGGACCATGGCGCTGCCGGCGGCGGCGGTGTTGGCGTGTTGATTGACCAGGGCTTGGAGCGAGGCGATGTCTTCGGCCTTGTTGAGGGCGGCCCCGGCGGTTTCCTCGGAGCTTTTTTCGATGCCGCGATAAATGACGAAGCCCGCGGCGGCGATCGCAAGCAGGAGGGCGAGGACGACCAAGTTCTTCTGGTTGCGGTCCAAAAATGCCTCGAAGGCATTCGGGCCTTGGGAGATTTCAGCGAGAGGGACCGGGGAGTTTGAGAGATCGGTGGACATGATGAAAGGCGGGGAAAACCGCAGAAGGCCGATCAAAGCGGCGACGGCGTCGAAATCAATGCGGAAGTCAGGAAGTTTGTCGATTTATCGGCGGATCGTGGAGGCGGGAGGGTTTTTATTGGCCATGGGGCGGGGGGATGGTTAGTCTCGCGGCGCATGTCGAAACGGGTCTATGTGGTGGCGGGAGAGCTGAGTGGTGATGCCCATGGGGCAGGGTTGCTGCGGAGTTTGAGGGAGAGGGTGCCGGGTTTGGAGATTCACGGTGCCGGAGGGCCGGAAATGGCGGGAGTGGCGGGAGCGGGTTTGCAGGATTGGGTGGAACAAGCGGCGGTGATGGGGGTTTGGGAGGTTTTGAAGCGCTACGGGTGGTTCAAGCAGCGGTTTGCGGAAATGATGGAAGAGGTGGAGTCGTTTCAACCGGATCTGTTGCTTTTGATCGACTATCCGGGGTTCAACCTGCGGTTCGCCGAAGCGGTGAGGCGCGGGTTTCCCGAGACGCGGATTGTTTATTACATCAGCCCGAAAGTGTGGGCTTGGAACAAGCGGCGCATCCCGGTGATGGCGCGGGTGTTGGATGAAATGCTCTGCCTGTTTCCTTTCGAACAGCCGATTTTTGAAAACGCCGGCTTGAAAACCACCTTCGTCGGCAACCCGTTGGTGGATGAGCTGGAGGAAAAGCGGATCCCGGATGTCCGGCGGGATGAGTGGCTGGTCGGGCTGTTTCCCGGCAGTCGGGAGCGGGAAATCGCGAGATTGTTCCCGATGATGGTGGAAACGGCGAAACTTCTGAAGTGCTCGCACCCGCAGTTGAAATTCGAGGTGCCCGCCGCCTCCGCGAAATTGGCGGGCCAGATCCGGGAGCTGATGGCGGAGGCCGGGGCGGGGGATTGGATCACGGTGACAGACGGCGGCAGCCACTCGCTGATGCAGCGGGCGTGCTGCGCGGTGATCGCGAGTGGCACGGCGACGCTGGAGGCGGCGTATTATGGGCTGCCGTATTGCCTGGTCTATCGCGTGGCCCCGTTGACCTATGTTTTGGGGCGGATGCTGGTGAAAATCGAGCACATCGGGCTGGTGAATATCCTGGCGGGTGAGGGGGTGATCGAAGAGTTGATCCAAGCCGACGCCCAGCCGGATGCGGTGGCGCGGTCGTTGGAGGGCTTTCTCGAATCACCGGCAAAGCGCGAGGCGTTGCAGGCCCGTTTGGCGGAAACCGCCTCCAAACTCGGCGGGCGCGGAGCCCACGAAACCGCGGCGAAGGCGGTCGCCGGATGGTTGGTTTGAAAAATCGCCTTGGGGGTTGCGTTTCGTTGGCGAGTGGCTATTGAAGCGGCGCGATGAAATTTCTCTCCATTCTGATTGTGGCCGTTGCGGTTTTCGCGGTTTCCTGCGAGCGCCATGAATTCGAAGGCCCCGATGGCACCCGGCAGCTTCACGAAAAACACGGTGCCCACGCCGCCGACCACGACGAGCATCCGGAATCCACCGAGCACGGCGAAAAACCCGCCGCTCACTGAGTGGCCGCGCGAGCCCGCGTGTAGCTGAGAAAACATTCGCCCAAGTCAGGCCGCGGCTCGAAGTGGCTGATGCTGAAATTCCGCGTCGCCCCAAGAAACTCCGCCGGAATCCCGGTGCCCGTCGGTGCGCACAGGCCGCCGAAAAGGGTGTGCCCGGCGAGGGTGAGGTGAAATTCATCGATCACATCCAATTCCGCCATCGCCCGGATCAACTGCCCGCCACCCTCGCAGTGGAGCGATTTCACCCCTGGGTGCAGGGCCAGATTTCCGAGAAAATCCGCGAGGCTCTGGTGATGGAATGTGACCCCGTCAACCGGGTGCATTTCCGGTGGCGAATCGCCGGTGGTGAGTAAATGAATCGCGCCGCCC
>JBIPMR010000663.1:0-3158 GCA_044369025.1 Luteolibacter sp. | reverse complement strand
ATGGTGGAAGGATCACGTCATGCATCGTCCGGTTCCTGACGTCTCAACCTCCCCGCACCATGAGAAAACCAATCCGCATCACATTGCTGGCCCTGGCCTTCGGGTCAGGCTTCACCCGTCCCGCCGCCGAGGCGCAGCAGGCAAAACCTAACATACTCGTCATCTGGGGCGACGACATCGGCACCTGGAACATCAGCCATAACAACCGCGGCATGATGGGCTACAAGACGCCGAACATCGATCGCGTCGCCCGCGAAGGCGTGGCCTTTACGGACTACTACGCGCAACAGAGCTGCACCGCAGGTCGCGCCGCTTTCATCAGCGGCTCGGCACCGGTCCGCTCCGGCATGACCAAGGTCGGCATGCCCGGCGCCGCGGAAGGCTGGCAGAAAACCGACGTGACGATGGCCACCATCCTGAAGAGCCAGGGCTACGCCACCGGCCAGTTCGGCAAAAACCACCAGGGCGACCGCGACGAACACCTGCCGACCATGCACGGTTTCGACGAGTTCTTCGGCAGCCTCTATCACCTCAATGCCGAGGAGGAACCCGAGCAGCGCGACTACCCGCGCGATATGAAACTGGCAAACGGCAAGACCTTCCTGGAAACCTTCGGCCCGCGCGGCGTCTTGAAGTGCAAGGCGGACGGCAAGGGCGGGCAATCCATCGAAAACCTCGGCCCGCTCACCAAGAAGCGGATGGAAACCATCGACGACGAATCGATAGCGGGAGCCAAGGATTTCATCACCCGCATGCACCAGCAGGGCAAACCCTTCTTCTGCTGGTGGAACGGCACCCGCATGCACTTCCGCACCCATGTGAAATCCGAGCACATCGGTCTCTCCGGCCAGGACGAGTATGGAGACGGGATGGTCGAGCATGACATGCACGTCGGCGAGTTGCTCAAGCTGCTCGACGACCTCGGCATCGCCGGCAACACCATCGTCCAATATTCCACCGACAACGGCCCGCACTACAATACCTGGCCCGATGCCGGCACCACGCCCTTCCGCGGCGAGAAGAATTCCAACTGGGAAGGAGCCTTCCGTGTGCCCTGTTTCATCAAATGGCCCGGCAAGTTTCCCGCGGGCGTGACGCTCAACGGCATCGTCTCGCATGAAGACTGGCTCCCCACCTTCGCTGCCGCCGCCGGTGCGCCTGACATCAAGGAAAAACTGCTCAAGGGAGGCGTGGAACTCAACGGCCGCACTTACAAGAACCACCTGGACGGCTACGACCTGACCGATTACCTCAGCGGAAAAATGAAGGAATCCCCGCGCAACGAGTTCATCTATCTGAACGACGGTGCCGAAGTCGTCGCCATCCGCGTGGGCGATTGGAAGGCGACCTATCTGGAAAACCGCGCCGAGCAATTGCAAGTGTGGCGCGAGCCCTTCGTCCACCTGCGCCTGCCGCTGCTTTTCAACCTGCGCCGCGATCCGTTCGAGAAATCCCAGCACAACTCGAATACCTATCACGACTGGATGATCGACCGCGCCTTCGTTCTCGTCCCGCTGCAAGCGGTTGCCAGCAGGTTTCTGATGACCCTGAAGGACTTCCCGCCCAGCCAGAAACCCGGCGACTGGAGCCTCGACTCGCTTGAACGGCAGATCAAGAACATGACCTCCACCGGCGAGTAAGCCGCCATTCACTCACGGGCCACTGTCCACCCGGGCGGTGGCCCGTGCGATGCCGCCGCCATCCATCGTCATGAAATTCCTGCCGCTTGTCATCGCCGCCGCCGTCCTCACGGCGCAATCCCGCGCGGCCGCCCCCCTTCCCTCCTGGAACGACACCGCACCCAAACAGGCGATCATCGCCTTCGTCGAGAAAGTCACCACGGAAGGCTCGCCGGACTTCGTGCCCGTCGCCGAACGCATCGCAACCTTCGACAACGACGGCTGCCTGTGGTCCGAGCAGCCAATGTATTTCCAAGCGTTTTTCGTCTTCGACCAGATCAGGCAACTCGCCCCCCAGCACCCGGAGTGGTTAGAGAAAGAACCTTTCGCAGCGGTGTTGAGAGGCGATTACCAAGCCGCGCTGGCAGGGGGCGAGCACGCCATCGCCGCCTTGATGGTGGCCACGCACACCGGCATCACCACCGAGGCGTTCGAGAAAAGCGTCACCGGCTGGATCTCCACCGCGAAGCATCCCGAGACGGGCCGGCTTTTCACCGAGATGGTCTATCAGCCCATGCTCGAACTGCTCGCCTACCTGCGAGCTAACCATTTCAAGACCTTCATCGTCTCCGGCGGCGGCATCGAGTTCATGCGCCCGTGGACCGGCCGCGTTTATGGCATCCCGCCGGAGCAGGTCATCGGCACGAGCGGCGGATTGCGGTATGAATTGCGCGAGGGAAAACCCGTGCTCATCAAGCTGCCCGAGTTGCGGCACAACGACGACAAGGAAGGCAAACCCGTCGGTATCCAGCGCCACATCGGCCGCCGCCCGCTGATGGCCTTCGGCAATTCCGATGGCGATTTCCAAATGCTGGAATGGACCACCAGCGGCCCCGGCCCGCGCTTCGGCCTTTATGTGCACCACACCGACGCCGAACGCGAGTGGGCCTACGACCGCGAGTCACGCGTCGGCAAGCTCGCCCGCGGTCTCGACGAAGCCGCCGCGAAAGGCTGGACCGTGGTCGATATGAAGAATGATTGGAAAGTGATTTTCAAACCCTGACCGGGCGATCCCGATCCTGATTTCCGCTTCTAACCAGAAACCATGACGCTGAAGAACAAACGGATCACCGGGTTCTTCGGCGGCTTCTGACTTGTCTTCGGCGTCCGGGCCATTGCACCGCTCCGGCGGTTCCGGGTCGATCCGACGGGGCGGCGGAACGCGCCGGTCCCCGGTCGGCGAAGGTCCGGGGGGTCAGCCGAGGACGTCGTCCATCGCATCGATGAGTTCCTGCATGGTGGCTTCGGTTTCGTTGCCCATGTTGGAGATGCGGAAGGTTTTGCCTTTGATTTTGCCGTAGCCGCCGTTGATCAGGAAATTGTGTTTGTTCTTCAGGTTCTTGATGAAGCCCGAGAGATCGAAGCCTTCCGGAGTGGCAAAGCAGGTCAGCGCGAACGAGCGGCGGCCTTCGGGGGCGAACAATTGGAAGCCGTGTATCGCGCCCCAGGCGGCGATCATGGCGTTGGTCTTGGCGTGGC
>JBIPMR010000661.1:0-3161 GCA_044369025.1 Luteolibacter sp. | reverse complement strand
TCGACGACGGATTGCTCGTTTTCCCGGTCCACCACCTCCCACGACTCGCCAAACGGCGACTTGGCATCCGGCAGTTGCCGCCCGTAAATCCGTTGCAGCTCGCGGCCGCCCCAGACGCGTTCCATGTAAAGCGGGGTGAAGGTGATAGGTTCCATGGCCTTGGCATAAGCCCTCGGCCGGGCTTTGGCAATTCCCGAGAAAGCCAACGATTGACCCGGTGGAAACTTGCGGCGATTCTGCCGGTGCTTTGCGAGTCATCGATCCCCCAGCCGAAACCCCCGAGGTGCCCCCCAAGCGGCGCAGGAAATACCGGCGCTGGGTCCTGTTAGCGGCTTTGCTGCCCGGGCTGGTTTGGTTGAACGGCCCGGGATTCCGCCTGATTGCGCCGCGAATCGCCATTCATTACCTCGAAAAGGCCGGGATTCGCGGCAATTTCAACCTGGAGGGCAACCTGACCGGCGGCCTTTCGTTTGCCGATTTGAAGATCGAGGGCGACAAGGAACTCGCCGGTCTCACCATCGACCAGGTGACCCCGATCTATCAGTGGCGGGGCTTGCTCAAAGGCAGGCTGGATGGCCTCAAGCTCGAAGGCGTGCATCTCGACCTGCGGCTCGGCCTCGAAAAAATCGATGAGGAAGGCAAGCCGCCGCTTGATTTGGAAAAACTGACCCAAACCTTGCGCGAGATCCGCGGCAAGGTGGTTCCGCTGGAGCTCGATTTCAAGGACATCAGCCTCGCCGCCACCCGCAACGGCGAACCCGCCTTCACGCTGGACTCCAGCAGGATTTCGAAAAAAGCCGGAACCGGCGAGATTCTGCTGGATCTCGGTGCCATCGCCGATGCCGCCGGCAACGGCTGGCCCGCGCAAAAATCCTCCCTGCGCTGGAACCCGGAGGCCATCGTCATCGCCCGCCTCGATCCGTTTCCCGGCCTCAGCCTGCGGGATTTCGTGATCCAGCTTCCCGCCACCGGCGGCCCGTCGGTGGCGGGGCAGGTGGCGGTGGAGGATGCGGTTTTCGCGCTCTCCAGCACGGCGGGTTTCGCCTCCGCCACGATCGACCTGCGCGAGGGGAAGCTCCCGCTCGCCGCTGCGGCAAACCGCTTCGGCCTCCAAATCCCGGCCAACGCCACCATCACCTCGTTCGCCGCGGAAGTCAGCAGCCTCCTGCCCGATCCCAAGGCGGCAACCGGGACGGTGCAGATTCTGTTGGAGGACGCCACCTGGCAGGACTGGGCCTCGCCGGAAATCAGCCTCGATGCCGTCTTGCTGACAGACCGCGCCACCGTCGCCGCCCGCGCCTTGATGTTAGGAACGGAAATTTCGCTGGAGGCGGAAGCTCCTATCAGCCGCAGCGACGGACAATTCTTGTTGGGTGCGACCCGGGGCGCGCTCAACATCGCCAGCGCACCCGCCGTGCTGGCGGAGGTGGCCAGGCGCACCACCGTGATCGACCTCAACGCCCCGGTGCCGCCGTCCACGCTGGGCGGGACTTTCGAGCTGGGCTTCGCCCAAAACCGCATCCGGGCGGCGAGTGCGGCTCTGTCACTCAAGCCGACCAATGAAATGTCCGCATCCGCCATCGACCTGACGGCGCGTTGGCAGGTCGATCAGCCGCTAACGGCCGAGCTCGCGGTCGAAGGCCTGAAAGCCGCCGCCGTCTATCAAATCGAGCCCGCCACCTATCAGGGGACGCTGACCTTCGATGAATTCACCAGCCGCCGCATCGACCCGTGGCTCGCGATCCTGAAGGTGAAACCCGGCGGGGGCGCCGATCTATCAGGAAGCTGGAGCGGCAGCGGCGCGATCAAATCCCGGACCCACCGTGGCGAGCTTTCCCTGACCACCGCAGGCTGGCAGCGCGCGGACGCGCCGCCCATCACCGCGATCGGCGGTGTCAGTTACGACTGGCCCGGCAAGGTCGCAACCCGGGGCCTGCGCCTGGCCATGAACGGGCAAACCGTCGCATTCGATGCCGCCCTCGCCGACGGGCTGCTCCGCATGGACAATTTCCTCTGGCGCGATGGCGACAAGGAAATCGCGAGCGGCACCGCCAGCCTGCCGGTCCCGGCGGATTTTTCCAAATGGCGCGAGCTGCTCGCCAACGACGCCCGTCCGGTGGCGATTTCGATCGACTCCCGGGTGCTCTCGCTGGGTTTGCTCAAGGCGTGGATTCCGGCGCTCGACCCGCTCGACGCGCGCTCCACCGGCCGGCTGCAGCTCGGGGTTTCCGGCACCTATTCCGAACCGGTGATCGACGCCACCCTCGAAATCAAGGACCTCCGCTCCCCGGTCCGCCCCGGCCTGCCGCCTGCGGATTTGAAAGTCACGCTCAAGGCTGCGGATCAAACGGCGGTGCTCGAAGCCACCGCCACCACTCCCGATTTGCCGGCGGCGGTGATGAAGGCCGGCCTGCCCTTCCGTCCCACCGCATGGGCGGCGGATCCCGGGTTGTTAGCCGCGGAGCCGTTTGACGCGAGGCTCGATCTGCCGCGCCTCGATCTGGCGCGTTTCACCACGCTGGTGCCCGCCGCCGAGCAGCTCGGCGGCTTTCTAACCGGGAACGTGGTGGCCAGCGGAACCCTCGGCAAACCGGAGCTCAAAGGCGAACTCGCCCTCACCGCCGGCGGCCTGCGCTTCAAGGATCCCCGCCTGCCCGGTATCGAAAACATCAGCGCCGCCGTCGATCTCGCGTTGGACCGCATCACGCTGAAATCCCTGAAATCCGCGGTTGCCGGCGGCCTTGTCAATGGCGGCGGCACGATCGAAATCGCTAACGGGAAAATCGGCAATCTCGATATCCGCCTGCGCGGCGATCACCTGCCGGTGCTGCGCAACGAGCTGCTGATCCTGCGCGCCAACATGGATGTGCGCTTGCAGGGGCCATGGGACCGCGCGGTGATCTCGGGCACCGTCGGCACCGTGGACAGCGTTTTCTATCGGGACATCGAACTGCTGCCGATCGGCCGGCCGTTCAACACCCCCACCGCGGCGGCCCTGCCGAAAATCGATCCGCCGAAGGCGGCGTCCGCCGCCATGCCGGAGCCCTTCCGCAACTGGGGCCTCAATGTGTTAGTCCGGAGCGAGGAGCCTTTCCTGATCCGCGGCAACCTGGCCACCGGCGAGGTCACCGGCAGCATCCGCGTCGGCGGCACGCTGGCGG
>JBIPMR010000662.1:0-3161 GCA_044369025.1 Luteolibacter sp. | reverse complement strand
TGGCGCGCCTTGGCGACGAGCCGTGCGCGGGTGCGCGCGGGACGATCCGGTTTTTCCCCGTAGAAATCCTTGTAAGCGGCGACGGCCCAGTCGGTGTCCTTGTCGGTGTGGCAGCGGCTGCAGGCGTTGGGGATATTGAACTCTTTCGTTAGAAGCGGATCCGGGCTGCTGAAACTGTGGTCATGCCGCGGGTGGCGCTGCATGTAGGTGGTGACCGGCATGTGGCATGAGGTGCACTGGTTGCCCGTGCTGTCCGCGCCGTGACGGCTGTGGGTGGTGGGATCGATCACCGGCGAAGTGGGGAAATCGGCGCGCCCGCCGGCATGGCATTGCATGCAAAGCAGGTTTCCCGGGATCCGGCGCTTGGCGTCATGGGGGTCATGGCAATCCACGCAGCGCACGCCGGCGTGGTGCATGCGGCTGGAGCTGAAGGAGGCGAACTCGTAGTTTTCGTCGCGCACCTGGCCGTCGGGGTGATAGATGTCGGACTCATCGGTGACGACGAGGCTGAAGTGATCGTAAAACGACTCGCCGGGGACCAGGTCGCCGGTGATCTCGCCGCGCCGGGCGTGGCAGGCGGCGCAGGTTTCGAGCATCTGGTCGCGGGTGAGCTTTTTGACGGTGGGATCCTTGGTTTTTCCAACAGGTGGTTTTTCCTGCCACTCGACGTGCTCTTTCATCGGCCCGTGGCACGACTCGCAGCCGACGCTCATTTCGGCCATCGAGGTGTGATAACTGTTAGTCCGCGGTTCGTAGTTTTTCCGCAGGCGGGTGTTGTGACAGGCGGCGCACATCGCGTTCCAGTTCATGCCCTGCCCGGTC
Organism: Luteolibacter sp.; assembly: GCA_044369025.1. Taxonomy (GTDB): domain Bacteria; phylum Verrucomicrobiota; class Verrucomicrobiia; order Verrucomicrobiales; family Akkermansiaceae; genus Luteolibacter. Next base: position 2,339 of record JBIPMR010000662.1, on the reverse strand, counting down.
CAGCTCCCCCAGTCGCCGGGGTTGCGCTCTTCCTCGCCGTAAACATCGAACCATTCGTTTTTCGCCGGATCGAGGCTGACGTCGCAGGTCTGGAGCCGCCCGCCGGGCGCGGGGATGAGGAACTGGCGCAGCGGGTTGTGGCCGATGACCCGGATCGGCTGATAGACCCGGCGCTCGTTGCCGAGGCCGCGGGTGAGGATTTTCGCGAGGCCGTCGGCATCGAGAAAGGCTTCGGAGCGGTCCTTGCCGTGGACGAGGGTTTGCTTGGGAGAAAACGCCTTGTGATCCATCTCGGCGCGCAGCTCCCGCTCCGCCATGCCGTGATTGGAGTCCTTCCATTTTTCAAACTCGGCGGCGTGGCAGGCCCGGCAGCTTTCCGAGCCGGCATACCTGGCATGCACCTCGTCTTCGGGCGCGAGAACCGGCGCATCCGGACCCACGGCGGCGAGCTTCGGCGCAATCACCCGAGCAGGTTTGGCGAATTGCCATGCGGCAAGCCCGACAGCGATCACCCCCACGGCCGCGAGCAGCCAACGGGCGATCGGAGAGGTGAAACGTTTCATGCCGAGTGCGCCGTCGTCTGTCAGGCCGCCCTCCAATCAACAAAATCCAGGAGTCCGGAAAAAGCACAATTTGCCTGAATTTCCACCGCATCATCTGGCAAGGCGCCTGATTACAAAACCCGGGGAATTTTCAAGGTTCCCTATCGCCGGCTTTGCCCTACCCTGCCGGATCGCAACGCCGGAACACCCGCGATTTCCTCTCCCAGCATGAAGCCACCACCGATGAACAACACCGTCACTTTCGTCCGCCCCAAACTCAATTTTTCGCCCAAGTGGCTGATCATTCTGCCAGTCGGCGTGATCGCGCTGATGGGCGTGCTTTCCTCGTATTACACGATCAGCCCGGAGTCCGTCGCCGTGGTCCAGCGCTTCGGGAAGTTCCAGAAAATCGCGGAACCCGGGCTCCACTTCAAGCTCCCCTACTCGATCGACACCGCCGTGATCGTGCCGATCCGGCGGCAGCTCAAAATGGAATTCGGCTTCGTCTCCGAAAACGCCACCAACCCGGATCAGGGAAGTCCGTTTCCCGAGCTGGAGCGCGACATGGTCACCGGTGACTTGAACGCCGCCCAAGTGGAGTGGATCCTGCAATACAGCATTTCCTCGCCCAAGGAATACCTCTTCAACTTCCGCAATCCGGGCTCCACCCTGCGCGACCTCACCGAAAGCGTGATGTCGGAAATCATCGGCGACCGCACCGTGGACGAAGTGCTCACCATCGGCCGCACCGAGATCGAAACCGAGGGACTGCTGCGCCTGAAAAACGTTTTGGAAACCCTCAAAATGGGCGTCACCGCCGAGCAGATCCAGCTCAAGAATGTCAACCCGCCCCGCCCCGTGCAGCGCGCCTTCGACGAGGTCAACCGCGCCCAGCAGGAACGCGAACAGGCGATCAACGAGGCGAACGGCGAATACAACCGCGTGATCCCGAAAGCCAAGGGCCTCGCCGACCAGCGCATCTCCGGCGCGGAGGGTTTCGCCGTCCAACGCATCAACGAAGCCGAGGGCGATGTCGCCCGCTTCCGGGAATTGCTCATCCAATATGACAAGGCCCCCGCGATCACCAAACAACGCCTCTATCTGGAAACGATGAATGAGGTGCTGCCGCAGATCGGCTCGAAAATCATCATCGACGAGGACGCCAAACAATTCCTCCCGCTCCTCAACCTCAAGACCAACTGATTCGTTAGTCGTTCCATCCCAACTTTTACCAACTCCATGAAATTTCTATCAGCCCTGATCGTGCTCGGCGCGGCGGCCATCCTTTTCGCCAGCAGCGCCTTCACCGTGAGCGAGACCGAGCAGGTTTTCATCACCGAATTCGGCAAACCCGTCGGCGATCCCATCAATTCGGATCCCAACGTGAACCAAGCCGGCCTGCATTTCAAAAAGCCCTTCATCCAGGAGGTCAACCGGATTGAAAAACGCATCCTCGCGTGGGACGGCCCCGCCACGGAAATGCCCACCCGCGACAAATTGTATATCACGGTGGACAGCTTCGCCCGCTGGCGCATCTCGGATCCGAAAACCTATTTCGAAAAACTCCGCGACGAACGCAGCGCCCTCTCCCGTCTCGATGACATCATCGGCAGCGAAACCCGCAACGTGATCGCCGCCAACGACCTGATCGAGGTGATCCGCAGCGACAAGGACCGCAAACCCCAGCGCGACGAAGCGCTCGTTGCCGACAGCACCAATCTCGGCATGCTGGCACCGATCCGCTTGGGACGAGGCGTGCTGCAGCAGCAAATCCTCAAGGCCGCGCAACCGAAAGTC
>JBIPMR010000660.1:0-3169 GCA_044369025.1 Luteolibacter sp. | reverse complement strand
AACTTTTCCACATTTTAGGCTGCGTTGTCCGGGAAGGTGGTGGCGTCTGTGCCTCCGTAGGTCAGCGGTGTGAGCTCGGCAGGCCACTCTATGATGTCGGCGGTCAGCTCCCTGATTTTCTTATAGTCGATGTCTCCCTGAATTCCCTCGGGGTCGAGTTGTTTGACCATGAGCCAGACCCCAGCCGCTCCGCCGGATGGGGCTGGATTGCGGTGGTCGCAGGTGATCCTGAGCTGTCTCCACCTGTAACGGACAGACACGGTCCCGTCCTCGAAAGTGCGTCCGATCCTTGGCTGCAAGGTTTTTGCCAAGCTTAATGGTATCTGTGAGTTCGCGGATGGGATCAATGTCAGGTGTGTCAGGGGTTTCCATGGCACTCTCCGTTTTCGAGTTTTTTGGGCTGCCCGGCAACGGGTAGCGCGAAGGACTGTGGCTGTGGAATACCCTGTGAAGTCCCTGAGAATCGAAAATCTCGTGCCTAAGGACGACACGGAAAGCGAATTTACGATTCTCAGCCCGTTCGGACGCCGTTTTTTGATCGGCTTTCCCGGGTTGAGGAAGCTCAGGAGGCGTCCAGTTTGCGCTTTCTGATTATTTGCTCTGGGAGCAGGTATTCATTCCCCGTGTTCTCGGGTGTTGGCTCCATCCAGTTGGCCAAACCGCCGTTGCCGTCTGTGGTCAGTAGGCGAACGGGTCAGCGGGCTGAGGCTCAACCCGGAAACTTTACGCTGCATTTTCGGCGTTGGAATCAAGGTGGATGTGATGCCGTTCGAGCGTTGCAATGCGGTCACTGGAAAACTCGGAGAGCTGAGCAATCGAAATCTTGGGGTTGTTCGCCAGCCGGGCGATGTAGGTGCGACGCACGACGTGTGGAGTGAGTTCGGGGCAAGGCTTTTCCGCGAATGCCTCGAACATTTTCCGGGTAGCGAAACGATAGATTGCCTTTCCGGCCTTCACCTTTGGGCGTAGGCAGTATGCCCGCTCTTTCCAAACAGGGAAATTTTCCTTGATGAAGTCTGCCAGATCCGGAACCCGCGGCGTTGATCTTTTCCGCCGGCTTTTCGGTTTCCACTTCGTCACCAAATCGGGGCAGGGGACTTTGATTTTTCCCCGCTCGAAGTCGAACCATGCCGGCCGCGCCCATGGAAACTCCCCCCCGCCGCATCCCTGCGAAAAAACCGGCCATGAGGATGAATTTCATTTCCGGATCTGTTGCCAGGTCGATCAACTCCAAAACCCGCGTCTGTGGGATGACGATGTCATTTCAGGCGCCGGGGCGGATTTAAAATTTTGTGGCTTGGGATGCGTGGCGGCGGCGCATTAGTCTCGCCGCGCAGCAAGAACCGTGGCCCAGATTCCGAAAGAAAGTGTTGAGAAAGTGCTCGAAGCGACGGACATCGTCGATTTGATCAGTTCTTACATCCAGGTGAAAAAGGCCGGGTCGCAGTTCCGCGCGAACTGCCCGTTTCACAACGAAAAAACCCCGTCGTTTTACATCACGCCGCACAGCCAGCGCTTCCATTGCTTCGGCTGCCAAAAGGGCGGGGACGCGATTTCCTTCGTCCGCGATTACGAAAACCTGCCGTTCACCGATGCGGTGCGGAGGCTCGCGTCGCGGGCGGGCATCCACCTGATCGAGGAAAGCTCGGATCCGAATGCCGAGCGAAATTCCCGGTCGAGCGGCCGGCTCAAGGACATCCACCGTGAGGTGACGGCGTTCCTGCACGAGCAGCTGATGAAAAATCCCGCGGCGAAACACGCGCGGGAATACATGCAGTCCCGCGGCTTCGGCAGCGCGATGGCGGCGGGCTGGGCGATCGGATGGATGCCCGATCAGCCGAAGGTTTTCCTCGACTGGGCGCGCTCCCGGAAATTCACCGGGCGTGAGTTGGTCGATTCCGGGATCGTGAAACTCCAGGAAGATCACAACCCGCGATCCGGGCTCTATGTGCGATTCCAGGACCGGCTGATTTTCCCGATCCGCAATGAAATCGGAGATGTCATCGCCTTCACCGCGCGCCAACTCCGCGAGAACAAAAACAGCGGCAAATACATCAATTCGCCCGAAACCGCGATCTACAAGAAATCGCGCGTGTTCTTCGCATTGGACCGCGCCAAAAAATCCATCCTCGCCGAGAAAGCCGCGCTGCTGTGCGAAGGTCAGCTCGATGCGATCTGCTGCCATGAGATGGGATTCACCCACGCGATCGCCACCTCCGGCACGGCCTGCACCGGCGAACATGCGAAGATCCTCAAGCGCTACACCGGCAATGTGCTGATTTGTTTCGATGCGGACAACGCGGGCCTCGCGGCGGTGGAAAAAGCCTATCGTCAGCTGGCGCCGGAAGGCCTGGGTGTCCGGGTGGTGGAGATGCCGGCCGGCGAGGATCCTGATAGTTTTCTCAAAAAACACGGGGTGGATGCGTTCCGCCTGCTGCTGGAAAACGCGAAGGAGTTTTTCGACTTCAAGCTGGAGCGGGCGAAAGCCACCGGCCTCTTCAACTCCGCTGCGGCGCGCGCGGTGGCGCTCACCGATTGCGCGGAGATGCTGGCGCTGATCACCGATTTCGCGGTGCAGGACAACCAGTTGAACCTCGTCGCGGTGCACCTTCAAACGTCCACCCAGTCACTGCGCGAGGCGATCGCGAAGGCCAAGGCGAACCCGAAAAAAGCCTACGCGGAAAAACCGGATCCCTCGCAGGAAGCGCAGGCCGTCATCGTGCCGACCCCGCTGCACCGCATCGTCGCGTTTCTCTGCCACCTCGCCCTGACATCCGGACCTGCCCAGCGATTGTTAGGCGAGCAGTTTGAAACGCTGCACGAGGCGAACCGCTGGATCGAGGGAATCCCGTTGTTGGAGGCGATTCTCGGCGCGGCCCCGGATCCGGCGTCGAATGCGGCGGTGAACGGTTTCATGGCTGGCCTGCCGGAAGCGGACCGCAGGGCGCTCTCGGGCGAGGCGGCCGGCTTGGACGGCGTGACGGTGGATGGCATGCAGGCGGCCGAGCAGGCGCTGGCCTTGCTATCAGGAACCGTTTTGCAACGCCGCGATGCCGCGGTGAAGGCGGAGATGAAACAACCCGGACTGACCAACGAGCGCTTGATCGAGCTATTGGAGGAGGCCAAGGAAATCAGCAGCCTGCTGCGCGGCATCGGCCAGCGTTCCGAG
>JBIPMR010000657.1:0-3180 GCA_044369025.1 Luteolibacter sp. | reverse complement strand
GCTCGCTGGCAGCGTCTTCCAGCGTCTCGGCCGCCTTGAGCGTGAGCACCAGATGTTCGTCCTCGGACCAATACGGCACGTCGCCCGCGCCATGCCAGATCAGGCCTTCCGCCTCCACGCGCGCGCGCCAATCCGGACGCGGGGTGTTGGTTTCAAATCGAATGCCGCGTTTCATCGGATAGAAATCAGCCGCCGATCGCAAATCCCGAGCGGCGCGCGCCAAAGCCGCCGCGGACCGATTGGCCGGCTGGCAGCGGTTTTCCGGTCGCCCGGCTTTGCTCGACCATCCGCTGGTAGCCGGGATTTCCGGCGGCGTGGGTTGCGACGGCGGCGCGGCGGCTGTCCATTCCCTGGTGCCATCCCTGCGCCTGGCCGCCGGCTTGGCGGAAACCCGCGCCGGGTGAGAACGCGCCGCGATTTCCGGCCAACAGCCAATACATCATCAACGCGTTGCCCATCCCGAAGCCGCCGCTGCCGGAGGAATTGGCGGGCTGGGCTTTTGCCTGCTCTTGTTCTTTTTCCAGGGCGGCTTCGACTTTTTTCAAGGTTTCGGGCGTCGGCTTGCTGGCGGCGATCGTTTCAACCCCGGGTTGGTCCTGCCACTCGCCGTTGACGAACCAGCGTCCGTCCTGCGAGAAATTGTAAGGGTGCGGATAGAAATCCCGCGCATCGGCGTGGTAGTATCCCAAGCCGGTCAGCGGAAAATTGTTCGCCACCTCGCCGCGCGTCAGGCGCATGCGCTCGGAGTCCATTTTCTCCAATTGCGACTGGGTGGTCGCCATCTCGACGTCCTTTTCGGTGATCACATGACTCACGCTCTGGTCGCAACCGGTCAAGCCCACCACCCCGCCCGCCAGGATGCAGGCGGTGGACCAGCGGAGGATGCCATGCGGACTGAGTGAACTGCGGAAACCACGTTTTTTCATAAGCTTGCGCGGAAACTAGCGTCTTAGCCGCCTGCCTCAACCTTTTTTCAAAAGCTTGGACACCATCCAGGGGAAGCCCACGCGCCCCGCGTGTCGTCTTCGGCGCCCCGCCAGAGACATGCGTTGCACAAGCATCGGCGCCGTTCGTGTCAAAAACGCCTCAAGCCACCGCCAGAGACTTCTGAATTGGCCATCAGGAGCGCGACCTTGCTGCCGCCTTTTCTTGCTCATCATCGCCGCTGAAGTACTCCGATCCGCAGGCCACGTTCCAACCCCTTCGTGTGTATAAAAAATAGCAGACACTGTTTCTTGACGGCACTTGATCATTCTGATTTAGTTAGTGTCCCAATCAACCCAAAAGCTTCAATCCCATGAACTGCTTCCCGGTCCGTTTGTTCCACATGTCGCTCATTGGTGCAATGATTGGCACATTGTTAGCGATTGGCTTCTCCGAATTCATCCGCCCTCTCCATGCGGAGGCTGTTAGAGAGAATCCCGCTGTGCCGGATCCAAGCGGAGCGGGTTCTGATCCGATGCCATCGCCACAGGCCACTGTGTCCCCTGCCCCCGACGATTTGGACGGCGACGGAATTCCGAACTCCTGGGAGGAGCAGTTCCATCATGACCCGGACAACGCCAGCGACCCGGGCGTGGATTTCGACAACGACGGACTGACCGCCCGCCAGGAGTATGAACTTCACCAGAGGACTTCCGGGGCCTCTGGAAATCCGCTTGGTATTTGGAAAAGCGAAACCATTGCCGTTCCGCAAGATCTCATCGGAAGCCACTTCTATCCAGTCGACATCAACGGGCATGGTGACCTACTCGTGAATGGAGAAACCTATGCGAACGGCGACTGGCGCTGTAAGACCTTTGTCGTCTCGTCCGCTGGCGGTTGGACTGAAATCGTCAATCCGAATGCCCCTGCCGGAGGCGATCTCTGGGCCTATGACTTCAACGACCACCAAGAGCTTGTAGGAGCCTGGTATTCGGCGGATGGGTCGGTCTATCAAACGTTTGAATGGGATCCTGTGTCCGGTTACAAGCCGTTCACCTATCAAGGCGGGCGGGCGGAGGCTTACAAGATCAACAACCACGGTGACTGGATCGGCGCGGTGGAGAATCCCCTGAACGGGCAGTGGACCCCGGCTTTTGTCGTCAACGGAGTCAATCAGCACGCTGAGGGCGATTGGTGGTCCTATTTCTGGTATACCGACATCAATGACTTCGGTGAGGCGATGGGCAGCTTCTACAATCCATACACGGAACGCTACCACACGCTGCTCGCCTACGGGACTTGGACCTTCGACACCGGGCTTCTGGGGAGCCTGCCTGTGTTTGACACCAACACTTACTCCTACTCATGGAGCTCCGGCCTCAACGCATACGGCGAGTTCACAGGCGGAAATGCGGGCTATCAGGACAATCGATGGAGCTACACGGGGTTCTACTTCGATGGTCAATTCCATGAAATCAAATTCGCCGGACGCAATCTCTACCACCTGAGTCCCGAGTCCCTCAATTCCGCCAACACGATTGTCGGTTACGCCCAGGATCAGGCCGGCCACGACGGCGGCTTCGTTTATCGTGACGGCGTCGGGCTTTTCCTCGACGAGCTGCTGCCTGATCTGGGTTCCTCCTATTCCTCCAGAATCAATGAAATGGGCCAGCTCGTGGCGTTTTCCTGGAATACCCAGCAACTGTCCCGGATCTCCCCCGACCAAGACCGAGACGGTGACGGCATGCCCGACGACTGGGAGGAATATTACGGACTCAATAAGAACTCAGCCGCCGACGCTTTTGCTGATGCCGACGGCGACGGCACCAACAACCTCGGCGAGTTCCTTCTCCGCTCCAATCCCAACGCCGCATCGGCCTCCAGTCCGAATGGCAACGAGATCGATCTCCGGCCCGGAATCGACACCGACGGCGATGGCATGCCTAACACCTGGGAGTGGGCAAACGGTCTCAATCACGAAGACCCATCCGACGCAGCACTGGACTACGACCGGGATGGCTACACCCACCTGCAGGAGTTCCGCCTGAACACCGATCCCAGGGGAGCCCCCGCTTTCCGCATCCGCGAGATCGGTCCCTTCCCCGACACCTCGTCGGCATCAATGTCGCCCAACATGCTCGGCACCGGCATAAACCCAGCCACCGCCGGAACCTACGTCGGCTCCAACCTGGTGGATTCCGTGTTTTTCACCGCCCAGCCATCCAGCACTGCGGTAAATGGTGGCCGCCGTCCCGC
>JBIPMR010000658.1:0-3180 GCA_044369025.1 Luteolibacter sp. | reverse complement strand
ACCTCTCATCAGCTTTCCAGTGACCAATAACCCCTCTTCCTCTCCTCTTGAGTCTTGCGTCTTGCAGTCTTGAATCTCTCTCCCACTTTCCACTCCGCTCGGCGGAGTGGCTTCTCACAGAAACCAAACCAAACACATATAACATTATGGCTAACATCAAACCACTCGGACAACGCGTCCTCGTCAAACGTCTCGAAGCCGACGCCATCAGCGCCGGCGGCATCGTCCTCCCGGACACCGCCAAGGAAAAGCCGCAGGAAGCTGAAGTCCTCAGCCTCGGCACCGGCGGCAAGGACGACAATGGCAAGGCCATCGAGTTCACCGTCAAGGTCGGCGACAAGGTCCTCATCTCCAAATACGGCGGCACCGAGGTCAAACTCGACGGCCAAGAAGTCCTCATCCTCAACGAATCCGACATCCTCGGCATCGTCGGCTGATTTAACAGATCCGTCGGATCGGTCAAATCGGCCGGATCAGACAGATCTTCTCACCAATAACAACCATCTTCTAACTAGTAACTACCATTATGGCCAAACAACTCCAATTCGACGAATCCGCCCGCCAGGCCCTCCTGCGCGGTGTTGAGAAACTCGCCCGCGCCGTCAAGGCAACCCTCGGACCTGCAGGACGCAACGTGATCCTCGACAAAAAATTCGGTTCCCCAACCATCACCAAGGACGGTGTCTCGGTTGCCAAGGAAATCGAACTCGAGTGCCCTTACGAAAACATGGGCGCGCAACTCATCCGCGAAGTTTCGAGCAAGACCTCGGACATCGCCGGTGACGGCACCACCACCGCCACCGTGCTTGCCGAAGCCATCTACAAAGAAGGCCTTCGCAACGTCACCGCCGGTGCCAACCCGATCTCGCTGCAACGCGGCATCATGAAGGCCACCGAAGCCATCGTCGCCCAGCTCAAGGCTCTTTCCAAGCCCGTCTCCGACGCCAAGGAAATCGCCCAAGTCGCTTCCATCTCCGCCAACTCGGACAAGGAAATCGGCGGCATCATCGCTGAAGCCATGGACAAGGTCGGCAAAGACGGAACCATCACCGTGGAAGAAGCCAAGGGCATCGAAACCACCCTCGAAGTGGTCGAAGGCATGCAGTTCGACAAAGGCTACCTCAGCCCTTACTTCGTCACCAACCCCGAGTCCATGGAAGCCTACCTCGAGAGCGCTTACATCCTCATCAACGAGAAGAAGATCTCGTCCCTCAAGGACATGCTTCCGCTCCTTGAAAAGGTTGCCAAGACCGGCCGCCCGCTGCTGATCATCGCCGAAGACGTCGAAGGCGAAGCCCTCGCAACGCTCGTCGTCAACAAGCTCCGCGGCATCCTCAACATCGCCGCTGTCAAAGCTCCTGGTTTCGGCGACCGCCGCAAGGCCATGCTCGAAGACCTCGCCATCCTCACCGGTGGCCGCGTGATCACCGAAGACCTCGGCATCAAGCTTGAAGGCGTGGAACTCAGCGACCTCGGCGAAGCCAAGCGCGTCACCATCACCAAGGAAAACACCACCATCGTTGAAGGTGGCGGCACATCCGAAGGCATCACCGGCCGTGTGAATCAAATCCGCCGCCAAATCGAAGACACCACCAGCGATTACGACCGCGAGAAGCTCCAAGAGCGTCTTGCCAAGCTCGCCGGCGGCGTCGCCGTCATCAACGTCGGTGCAGCCACCGAAACCGAGATGAAGGAAAAGAAAATGCGCGTCGAGGACGCCCTCCAAGCGACCCGTGCGGCCGTCGAAGAAGGCATCGTCGCCGGTGGTGGCACCGCCCTCATCCGCGCCCAAGCCATGCTTGGCGACCTCGGACTCGAAGGTGACGAACTCACCGGCGCCGGCATCGTCGCCCGCGCCGTCGAAGCACCGCTTCGCCAGCTCGTCATCAACGCAGGCCGCGAAGGCGCCCTCGTCGTCGAGCGCGTCAAAGCCGGCAAAGGCAACGAAGGCTACAACGTCGCCACTGACAAATACGAAGACCTCATCGCCTCCGGTGTGGTCGACCCGACCAAGGTCACCCGCACCGCGCTTCAAAACGCAGCGTCGATCTCCGGTCTCCTGCTCACCACCGAGTGCCTCATCACCGATCTTCCTGCCAAGGAATCGGGCGGCGGCGGCGGCGGTGGTCACGACCACGGCATGGGCGGCATGGGCGGCATGATGTAAATCGTGGCGGCAAACCAGCCGGAGCGCTAGCGACTTGAAAAATGTCGCGAAGCGCACCCCCGGTTGGCCGGAGGCAATTTCCAACCGCCAAGCCTATCAATCAAAGAAGCCGGACAGGGAAAACCTGTCCGGCTTTTTCGCGTCATTGACAGATCCCCGATGTGGACACAACATGTCCACATGAAAACCGTGACCGTCCGTGACCTCCGAAACAATTTCTCCAAAGTCGAAGCGTGGCTTGGCGAGGGCGAAGAAATCCGCATCGAAAAACGGGGAGTGCCCATCGGTTTCCTATCGACCACTTCGAAGTCAGCCAAAGCCGTGAAGCCGAAAGTCGATTTCATGGCCAGGCTGGATGAGATCTGGGGGGAACGGGTGTTCACCGAAGAAGAAATCCGGGCGATGAGGGAAGCCGAACTCGAAGGGGAGGAAGGATGAGCATTTTCCCGGATACATCGTTCCTCTGCTCGCTCTACCGCAAACAGCACACTTCGCAGGAGGCGATCGCCTATCAGAAGACGCTGTCGGAACCATTGGCTGTTTCGACGCTTTTATTGCTGGAATTCCGCCAATCCGTCCGTTTCCAAGCCCGCCTGTTCGAAAAGGACCGCAGCAAGGGATTTCCCAAAACCGAAGGCGCGGCCATGCTCCGTGCGTTGCAATCCGATCTTGCGGATGGCATTTTGAAAATGGTCGCGCCGGACTGGGCGGACGTCCACCGGATCGCCGAAGAGTTGAGCGCCAAACACACGGAATCCGGCGGCCACCGCCTCGCCGACATCCTGCACGTCGCCACCGCAGTGCACCTCGGAGCGGCGCAATTCCTGACCTTCGACGCCAACCAAAAAAAACTCGCAGAGGCCGAGGGCATGAAAGTGCCGCTCTAGTATTCTGCCGGGCGTCACAATTGTTAAATCGTGGCTGGTGCGTCTCGCGCCAGACAGTTGTCCGGGCGTCTCGCCCTGATCTGGCAGACTGGAAGGCAATGCCTTTAAGGATCAGACCTCTCTAAA
>JBIPMR010000656.1:0-3195 GCA_044369025.1 Luteolibacter sp. | reverse complement strand
GGCAAGGGATGGCTGGATTTCATCACCCGGAAAACCACCGCCGGAAAAACCGCCTTCACTCTGCCCGCCGCGAAAGAATTCCGCTGGCGGGCGGTCGCGCAGCCGGCCCGCAAGTTTCCCGCGAAATTCTATCGGGGGAAAAACGACTTCGCCGGGGTCAAGGGGAGCGGGGATTTCTTCCGCGTCGCCGGGCTGCTTGAAAACACGGAGACGCCCGGCAAGGAAGACCAACCCGGCGTGCAGGAAGCGGACATTTGGAAAATCGACGGCTCGACGGTCTATTATTTCAACCAGCTCCGCGGCTTGCAGGTCCTCGATCTATCCAATCCGGCGGATCCGCGGATGACCGCTTCCCTGCGCCTGCCCGCCGTCGGCCAGGATCTCTATCTGCTGCCGGGAAGCGCGGGAACACGGCAGCTTCTGCTGCTCACGTCCGAGCAGTCGCCCAAGGGCGTGGAGAGCACCCGCATCCATCAGGTGAGCGTGAGCGGTGGCAACGCGCACATCCTCCACACCCGCGAAGTCGCCGGCCGTTTGGCGGACAGCCGCTTGGTGGGTAACCGACTGGTGCTCGCCACCACCCGCCAGATCCAAAGCGGCAAGGACGGCTGGGCGTCTGAAAGCCGGATTTCCGAGTGGCTCATCGCTGCGGACCGGGCACCCCAGCCGGGGCCTGAATCGATCATCCCCGGGGCCGATCCGCAGATCGCGTCGGGCACCGACTGGCTCGCGGTGGTGACGAATGGCGACAGCTCGGGCGCGTGGACGGGTTTTTCGCAAGTGACGGTCTTCGCCCTGCGCGCGGCGGGCATCGTCCGGCTGACCCGCCAGCCGGTCCGGACCGCGGGCATGATCGCGGATCCGTTTAAAATCCAGTGGAGCGGGAATGTCCTCACCACCATTTCCGAGAGGAATGGCAACGACTCCGAGTGGTCGCCCACCACCGTGCTGGAAAATTTCCGGGTCTGGGGGCCGGATGTGATTCTTCCGGCGGTGGTCCGTGAGCCCGAGCATCCGCGGCTGGGCCGCTTGGAACTGGCGGAGGGCGAGAGTCTTTACGCCACCCGGTTTTCCGGCAGACTCGCCTACATCGTGACCTTCCTGCAGACCGACCCGCTGTGGGTGGTGGATCTGTCAGACCCGGCCAAGCCGGTGGTCGCCGGGCATCTGGAAGTGCCGGGCTGGTCCAGCCATCTGGAACCGGTCGGCGATCTGTTATTTTCCATCGGCTGGGAATCCGGGCAAGTCGCCGCCTCGTTGTTCGATGTCGCGGATCCCGCCAAGCCGACGTTGCTGCGGCGGCTCGCGCTGGGCTCCCAAAGCGAGGCGACCTGGGATGAAAAGGCGCTCAAAATCCTGCCTGAAGCCGGCTTGGCGATGATTCCCATGACCACCTACGATTCCAACGGTGGCCCCGGCGTCGCCGGAATCCGCCTGCTCGATCTCGATCTAGCCACCCGCGATTTGCGCCTGCGCGGCTCCATCCCGCACGCCTTCGACGCCCGCCGCGCCGGGATGGCCGGCGAGGCGGTGGTCTCCATTTCCCAGCGCGGCCTGGTGACGGCGGACATTTCCGACCGCGATCAACCTGCCGTGTTGGCGGAGGTGGCGCTCGCCTGGCCGGTCGAGCGGCTGCTCGACGCCGGGAAATTCCTGATCCAGATCGAAGACGGCTACCGCTACGGCGACATGCGCGCGACCGTCCGGGTCTCGCCTGCGAATGCGACGGAGCAGATCCTAACAGAAGTTGATCTCGGCGACGGCGGCGTGCGTGGCGCGGACCTCCGCGACGGCCGCCTCGTGATCCTGCGTGAAACCGGCAGTCCGGGTTTTTTCCGGCCCTTTGCGTCGACCATCGGCGACACCGGACGCAAGCTCCGGTTCGATATTTATGATGCCTCGTCGCTGCCGGCCATCCGTTTGTTAGCTTCCTGCGTGAAATCCATCGGCGGGGACCGGATTCTATCCGGAAATGAAATCCTGTGGCCCGACAAGGATCGCGCCTGCTTTTTGATCGAAGACGGCGGCTGGCCGTGGATGCCATGGGCCACCACCGGATTTGAAAAATCCGCGCTCGTGCGCGAGTGGCCGACCCGCCAGCGCGGCAAGGGGCCCGAACTTCTAACGGTCGATCTCTCGCGACCCGAATCTCCCGCGTTTGGTGAACCGATCGCCTTGGGATCCGCCGGCACCTCACTCACCGGTGCCAGCGCCGCGAGGGATGGTCTGCTGGTGGTCGGCACGTCCGATCTCAGCCAAATCCAACTCGGCAAACCCGGAGAAACCCGCTTCCACGCCCGGGTGCTTTCCTTTTCCCGGAATGGCGTGCCGCAGCCGCGCCCGGCCATCGATCTTCCGGGCCCGCTGTTCGGGGTGACGGAGTTGAATCGCAACGGCTTCCTCGCTTTCTCCCAGAGCGCCGACTCCGTCCAAATCAGTGCCTGCGATGGCTACGACGCCTATCTGGTCGATCAAACCCCCGTCCGCCGCAACGGTCTGCTGGCGGTGAGTGGCAGGCGCTTGTTTGTCGGCGGGAAAACCGGGGTGGTAAGTCATCTTTTGTTAGAGTCCGGCATCTTGGTCGCCGGCAAGCCAATCACGACCGGCTGGTCACCCGCGTTCCTGCGTTGTGTCGACGGCGTGTTGCTGGCCACCGATTGGAGCCGGCTGTTCGCCGCCGATGTCTCTGGCGCGGCTGCGGGCCAGTGGAAATTCCCCGGCTGGAGTCTGCGCCCGGAATTCATCGCGGTGGCTGCCGATGGCGATCTGCTGGTGCCCTTCGGCGACTACGGCGCGGAGCGTCTGGAGCGCTGATGCCAGGCCCAGGCTGCGCGGACGACGCGCAGCACCCCAAGGAGCGGCGGAATCCGTCCGCCGCGCCCATGGAAAGCCCATGAAATGAGCGAAGCGCTTTCCAAGGTCACCTCAGGGTCAGGGCGATTCGGAATGGGAGGGACGCGGGCATGGCCGGAGGCAAGTCGTCGCTCCTTGAGCGCCCTGCACCCGGACGCGAATCGTGACCAAGGCATTGACCCGCAGCCAGGCCCTTATTTTTTCCACCAATCGGACTCCCTTTCCCACGGTTCGGCGGGTTTGACCTGATCCGCCGGTTGGGGAGGGGACTTTTGCCGCTTTTCGTCCGAGGCGATTTCATCGAGCAGGTCATCGACCTGGGGGTCGCGGCGGGCGGCGTTT
>JBIPMR010000920.1:0-3197 GCA_044369025.1 Luteolibacter sp. | reverse complement strand
CCGATCAATCGCCCAGCGGCATTCGCCTATGCACGAGAACGTGCGATCGATGTTATTGCGGAAACTTCGCCTGCTGCGGCGAGGATCGATCCCTTACGAGATGGTGTGGAACCAACACACATACAAACATAAATAATCAAGATCGATCGACAAGATACACCACCCCGTCTGTAGGCAACACAATCGCAAGCACAACGCTCACTTCCGCGGTTTCTTCTTGTTGGGGGTCTCGTCCTCGTCGGTTGCAACGTCGCTCAAGACAACGAGCTCATCGCCAGCCTTGACAGCCTTCGTGTTCACCAACACAACGTAGTTGACGGTCATCTTGTTGTTCTCACCCTTCGCCTTCGGAGTGCAAGCAACGTCGACCGATCGACTGATGTACTTCATGTTCGCTTCGTCAACCTCGCTTGACTGAACAGCCCTGACTGCCCAGAACGGCACGTTGAAGGGCTGCTTCGTCTCATCGATGTTCATCTGCGGGGGCATCAACCCGAACATGCAAGTTTCGAAGTCATCGATGTGCACACCAAAGGAGTTCCCCTTAAGCTTCTCATCTGGCATCTTAGTGGTGACGTTCAAAGTCATTGGCACCAGCACAAGAGCCCCGGGCTTGAAGGATTCTTTGGCAATGACTCTTTTCGCAGGCTTCGCTTGCACCGCCACGTTGGGGCAACCATGCAAGGATGCAAGGTGCCCGAGGCCGACTTGCACAACACTCTTCTTGGTCACGATATCGAACTGCTTATGGTCCGGGCCGCTAAACTCTGCACTCACCGGCAAGAACTCCTCAACAAAGGCCTGCCAAGCGTTACAGAACGTCTTGTGCTGGACGTCCGTGTCGGTGTTATTGACCTTCTCTCGCACGGTGACCGTGTCGGTTGAGATGCTGTGGACTGTGTAAACTTGCGGGGAGTGTTTCTTCGCATCGGCCTTCAGCACGACTTCCATGCCGACCTTGATGCCTTTGATATCTTCCGGCCCCGTGTGCGACACACTCTTCCCGTCAAGGC
Organism: Luteolibacter sp.; assembly: GCA_044369025.1. GTDB lineage: Bacteria > Verrucomicrobiota > Verrucomicrobiia > Verrucomicrobiales > Akkermansiaceae > Luteolibacter. The sequence goes on along the minus strand of JBIPMR010000920.1, from coordinate 2,184 downwards.
CGAAGGTTCGCATCCCGTTCTGTTTCGATGACGAAGCAGCCTCTGATTGCGTCTCCGTCAAGGCCTCGCTGGACCACGGGTCCACGACTGGCTCACCCACAGCCTTGCTCAAGTCGGAGATGAAAGTGGAGGCCGCTGCTCCCATGGTTGGGAACTTGACGAGGCTATTCTGCTGTTTGTTCAGCAACACTCGGATGATGTTCACGTCCAAAGTTCCCAAGAGCTTAGTCCGCACGTCCTCGTGCACCTTCTCGCCCAACCTGATCACAATAGCTCGAGCCCGCGACAAAATCGTCTCAGCCTGGCATGAGGCATCGTACCCCTTTTTTGGGTTCGTCATGGTGTCGAAATCTGCTTTGGAGACGAACTTGCACACTTTGTTGAAGATCTTATCCGGCGGGCAAGTGTAGACGGTCTTGAGCACCGCATAGCGGAGCAACACGCACTGAGACTTGCTGTTTTCTTTGACGAAGGTGATCGTGGCCAAGCTCTCGAAGACAGCTCCCCCAACCAAACGTTGTCCTGGCACGTGGCGGGCGTGAAAGCGGCAAACATCTTCGATGAAGCCTGATTTCAGGCCACCTCCGTAGGACTGCACGAACTTAATCATCGACTGCAAATATTCACAGCACTCCGGCTTCGTCCTGACGATCGTTTTGGAGATCGATTGCCAATCAATGATCTTCGACTGGGTCGTGTACTCGCAAGCCATGCGGTAGATCTTGATGAGTACTTCAAGTTCGTGTTCACTCCTGGACAGAGTCAGGTTGTGCACGCCCGAAAGCAACTCGAACAAGGTGTCGCCGTATAAACCCCTGCACTCTTTGGACAAAACTGTCCATGTCCAACCCTCCTGGGCGGCTTTAGCCATTTCCGGTCGAACTTTCTGCACCACTTCCAGAGACATCTTGTTGTCGACGGTTAAGCCGGGGAGAGAGCACGTGACACCTGCCACAATCGACCTCAACATCATGATGGTGTGACCGTTTGTCAATGTGCCAGCAACGATGCTGCGAGGATCGACTGGAGCGAGGTATTCGGACTCGTTGCAGAGCTTCACATTGTGCATGGCGATGTGCTTGTCGGTGTCGTCCTCCACAGCGAGCCCACCTCGCACCTTCTCCCAGTCCCAACCGACCTCGAAAATGTCGGCTGCGAGCTTGCGGACCCAATCCTCGTGGCACCCGTACGTGCTTCGATTGCAAGGGTGCATGCCCAACTGCTTGGGCGATAACGTCATCTCGCGAGCTAAACCTGACTGCTTGAGTCGATCGACGATCATCTTGCAGGCAGCAACAATGCCGCCTGCAGACTCGGGCGATTCGATGGCTTTGACAATGATGGGATCGACGACGGCATCTTCGACTTTGGGAGTCTGCGAGTGCCACACTGCGGTTGCCGGCACTCCCGGCTCGGTCTTCTTATTGATCCGAGGTGCCATTCCAACCAAGCGATCGATCGGTTGGCGAGCTGCAAAATCACACTTCACTCTTGAGCCGAAATGGCTACGGAGTGCTAGCACCTTCTCAGCTCGTCACTTGACTTGCTGCTTGGATGGTTGTGTCTCCTCCGCAAATCTTTTCGGTCTAAATCGTCGTGGCACAAGGGTCGATTGACACTTGGCACCAGTGTCCCGGGTATACCCGGGCCCCGGCCTCACTCTACTACATCCGGGATGCCCTACAGACCCGCTCATTACACAATGGACTGTAAGTTGTTGTCCGTCGCCCTCTCGAGAATCAGACGAAAACCAGCGGAAACTTAAATATAGAACAACAAAAACTGCAACCTCATAATTAGTTATCAACCAAGTTGCATAACTAGTTACAGGGGGGGTGTAAGTAGTTACCGTAACTACTTATCGTCGAGATATCAAATGGTTCTGTATTAAGTTATAAACAACTTATAAACGCATTCCGTAACTCTTATAAGTGTAGTCTAAGTCAATTGCGCACTTATGATAACTAGAGTAAGCAGTTGTGAACCAGTTCACTACTTATGGTTCACTTATATTTGATTGTCTCGATTATAATCAAGTTGCACAAGTTACTAAATCAGATATAAGTCACATATAAGCTCTTAGCAAACCAGCCGGCATCGCAGAAGAAAGGACTTGTCGACGCCCTGATCCCACACCAGTGCGACGGAAAGCACGAGCATGTGACCTTGATGGGCTCTGTGCTG
>JBIPMR010000073.1:0-9806 GCA_044369025.1 Luteolibacter sp. | reverse complement strand
GATCCACCCGCCGCCCCGCTGGTGCAAAACGGCTCGCTCGCCCTCAAGGTCCGCGTCACCCGCAGCGAGGGCTACGCGGAAAAGATCAGCGTGCGTTTCCTGTGGAATCCGCCCGGCGTCACCGGCCCGGTCACCGTCGACATTCCCGGTGACAAATCGGAGGCGACCTATGAACTCAACGCCAGCAACGACGCAGCATCCGCCGAATGGAAGGTCTGCGTGCTGGCGGAGGCCAGCACCCCGCAAGGGCCGGTGCTGGTCGCGTCGGCCCTAACACCGCTCAAGGTCGCCGAACCTTATCTCGCGATGACGCTCGATCTGGCAGCCACCGAACAGGGCGTCGCGACAAGCTTGTTAGGAAAAATCGAACACCGCCAGGCCTTCGAAGGATCGGCCACCGCCGAGCTCGTCGGGCTGCCTCACGGTGCCGCCTGCCCGCCGCAATCCTTCACCAAGGATCAGGCGGAAATCACCTTCCCGGTCGCGATCGCGGCGGACGCCAAGGTCGGCAAACACAACGGCGTTTTCTGCCGCATCACGGTCCCGGAAAACGGCGCGACCATTCTCCATCAGACGGCGATGAACAGCACCCTGCGCATCGACGCCCCCGCGCCGGCCGCGGTGGCGAAAGCCAACGACCCGCCGGCCGCCCCGCCAGCGAAGCCGGATGGCGGAAAACCGCTGTCCCGCCTCGAACAACTGCGCCAGCGCGGAAAGTGAGATCAGGGTGTAAAATCAAGGAGCGGCGGAATCTGTCCGCCGTGCCCGTGAAAAGCCAATGTGACGAGGCAATCCGCGCTTCATGGTCATCTCATGGACTGGGCGGACAGATTCCGCCCCTCCGTGTTAGGGAGTCACAATCCCAGGTCGAGCTTGAAACTTCTCCGGCCAGCGCTGACAAGGGGCGGCAATGAATTTTGATTTCGACATCCTGATCCCCCGCCGCGGCACCGGTTGCATCAAATACGACCGCAAGCCCGAGCTCGATCCGTTCTGGGTGGCGGACATGGATTTTGCCTCCGCGCCGGCGATTCTCGAGGCGCTGCACCAGCGCGTGGACCACGGGATTTTCGGCTACGCCCAGCCGCATGCCGGACTGAACGAGGCGGTCATCGCGTATCTCCGCGAGCGGCGCGGGGCCGACGTGCCGCTGGAGCAGATCATCCACCTCGGCGGACTGGTGCCGGCGCTTTCCCTCGCGGCCCGCGCCTTTTGCCAAGCCGGCGATGCGGTGATGACCTGCACGCCGGTCTATCCGCCCTTCATCGGCGTCCATCACGATGCGCATGTTTCGCTGATCACGGTGGATCATGTGCTGACGGATGGCCGGTGGTCCTTCGACTGGCAGGCGATGGAAAACGCCGTCACTCCGCAGACCAAGGTGTTTCTGTTATGCAATCCGCAGAATCCGTTAGGCCGGGTTTTTTCCGCGGCGGAAGTTGAAAAACTCGCGGTTTTCTGTGAGACCCACGGGCTGGTGCTGGTATCGGATGAAATCCACTGCGACCTGATTTTCGACGAATCCGCGACGCCGCATTTCTCCGCGCTGAATCTGCCGGAGTCGCTGGCCAAGCGCTGCATCACCCTGCTGGCGCCCAGCAAGACCTGGAACATCGCCGGGCTTGGCTATGCTTTCGCGGTCATTCCGGACGACGGCATCCGGCGGAAATTCGCCGCCGTCCGCGGCCACACGCTTTCGGAAATCAGCGCGCTTTCCTACTTCGCCGCCGAGGCGGCCTATCGCTCGGGCGAGCCGTGGCGGCAGGAACTCATCGCCTATCTGAAATCCAACCGCGACACGCTCGTCGAGTTCATCACCACCCGCTGCCCCGGGCTCAGCGTGGCTCCCGGCGAGGCGACTTATCTGGCGTGGATCGACGCCCGCGGAATGGGCGTGGAGAATCCGGCCCGGCATTTCGAGCAGACAGCCGGGCTCTTTCTATCAGACGGCGCCTATTTCGGCTGGCCCGGCCGGGTCCGTTTCAACTTCGGCTGCCCGCGCGCGCGGATGCTCGAGGGATTGGGAAAAATGGCGCGCTGCCTTTGAGCATTTTCACTCTCAGAAACTTTCGGTTGCACTCCGGCCGTGAGCGGGTTTCGTAAGGGATGACACCAGCGAATTGCATGGAGGGGTTCGCTTGAGCGCTGAAGCGGCCCCTGAACGGATTGCTTTCGTCGGCGGTTTTGAACCACGGCGCTGCGGAATCGCAACCTTCACCCACGACCTGTGCGAGGCGGTGGCGGCGGTGGCGCCGGACTCGCAGTGTTTCGCCGGGGCGGTGAACGATCGGGTGGAGGGCTACAAATACCCGCCGCGGGTGCGCTTCGAATTGCTCGAAAAGGACCTGGATTCCTATCGGCGGGCGGCGGATTTCCTGAATTTCAACAAGGCCGGCGTGCTGTGCGTGCAGCACGAATTCGGCATTTACGGCGGACCGGCCGGCAGCCATCTGCTGGCGCTGCTCAAGGAAGTGCGGATGCCGGTGGTGACCACCTTGCACACGATTTTGCGGGATCCGAATCCGGCGCAACGCAAGGTGATGGACGAACTGGTGCTGCGCAGCGACCGGATGGTGGTGATGGCCCACAAAGGACTGGAGATCCTCCAGGAAACCTACGGCGTGCCCCGCGACATGGTGGATATCATCCCCCATGGCATCCCGGATGTGGCGCTGGTGAGTCCGGAGGTTTTCAAACCGCAGTTCGGGCTGGAAGGGCGGAAGGTGCTGCTGACGTTTGGATTGTTAGGTCCTGGCAAAGGCATCGAACACGTGATCAAGGCCCTGCCGGAAATCGTGGCGCGACATCCGGAAGCGGTCTATCTGGTGCTGGGGGCGACGCACCCGCACCTGGTGGCGAGGGAGGGCGAGAGCTACCGCCTCAGTCTGGTGCGGCTGGCGGAGGAATGCGGGCTGAAGGAGCACGTCATCTTTTACAACCGCTTCGTCTCCCAGGAGGATCTCGCGGAATTCATCGGCGCGACCGACATTTATCTCACTCCCTATCCGAACGAGGCCCAGATCACCTCGGGCACGCTGGCGCAGGTGTTCGGCGCGGGAAAGGCGGTGGTTTCCACGCCGTATTGGCACGCCCGCGAGCTGCTGGCGGACGGCCGCGGGATCCTGGTGCCGTTCCAGAACCCGCAGGCGATCGCGGATGGGGTTTGCGCCTATCTGGACGATCCGGCGCTGCTGGAAAGCACGCGGATCAAGGCCTATCAGGCAGGGCGCGAAATGATCTGGCCGGCGGTGGGACGGCTCTATCTGGAGTCCTTCCAACGCGCGCGGTCCGACCGCAAGGCGGCGCCACGCGAATCGTTCGGCGGCTGGGCGCTGGGCATCCGGCCATACCATCTGCCGCCGCTGCGCCTCGACCACATCGTCCGGATGAGCGATGACACCGGCATTTTCCAACATGCGATTTTCAATGTGCCCAATTTCCACGAAGGCTACTGCACGGACGACAACGCGCGGGCGTTCATCCTGTGCAATCTGATGGAAGAGCCGAGCCTGCTCGATCACCTGGCTTCCCGCTATCTCGCTTTCCTCGCCGCGGCGCTGGATCCGCAGACGGCGCGCTTCCGGAATTTCATGAGCCACCACCGCCAGTGGAAGGATGAAATCGCCAGCGAGGACAGCCACGCGCGCGCGCTGTGGGGCCTCGGCGTGGGGGTCGGACGCTCCCGCAATCCAGGCCATCAGCGGCTTGCGGTGCACCTCTTCGAACTGGGCCTGCCCACGGTGAACGCGTTCAGCTCGCCGAGGGCCTGGGCGTTTACCCTGTTAGGCATTCACGAGTATTTGCGCCAGTATCCCCACAAGGAAAAAGTCCTGGCCGCCCGCGACCTGCTGACCGCAAAACTGCTGGATCTGTGGGACCGCTGCGCGACCGAGGACTGGCCGTGGTTCGAGACCTCGGCGACCTATGACAACGCCCGGCTTGCCCAAGCGCTGATCCTATCCGGCCAAAGCATGGCGGATGAAGGCGTGTTGAAAGTCGGCGTCACGTCGTTGCGCTGGCTGGCGTCGATTCAGAAAACCCAGGCCGGCCACTTCCGGCCGATCGGCAGCGACGGGTTCTATCTCAAAGGCGGCGCGCGCGCGGATTTCGACCAACAACCGGTGGAGGCGCAGGCGATGGTTTCCGCCTGCCTCGACGCGTTCCGGGTGACCGGAGACGAGTTCTGGACCAGTGAGGCGAAGCGCGCCTTCGAGTGGTTTCTCGGCAGAAACGATCTCGGGCAGGCACTCTACGATCCGACCGGCGGCGGCTGCGGCGACGGTCTGCATGAGGACCGCGTGAACGCCAACCAAGGCGCGGAGTCTTCCCTGGCATTTCAAATCGCGCTGGCGGAAATGAACCACGCCGCGCACCCGATTCCCCATTCCCACCAGTTCCACTTATGAAATCCATCCCCTTTCTCCGGCACGAGATCATGCTGCTGCCGGACAGCGCGCGCGTCATCGTCCGCCCGTTCCTGCACTCGGACCCGCAACGGACCGCTGCCATCATCAAGCGGGCGCTCGACCTCACCGAAGAAGAGGTGGTTGCGGAGCTGGAGGCCGTGAAACACGAGTTTGAATACCGGCATTATGACATCGAGTCCCTGTTGCTGGAGCACTTCGCGAAGGTCAGGCAGCACATCGACACGCAACGCCCGCTGTCACGCGCCCGGGAGCTTCTGATCGGCGCGTTTTTTTCCGGCGAGTATGCCTTGGAATCCGCCGCCTTGTTCAACCCTTCCATCGTCCCGCATCCCGATCAATCCGGGGTGCCCGAGGGTGGGCTGCGATTCATCATGAGCCTGCGCGCCACCGGAGAGGGCCACATTTCATCGATCGAATTCCGCTCCGGCGAGATCGCGGCGGATGGCTTGATCAGCCTCGATCCGGTGTCGCGCTTCGTGGCGATGCCGCAGGTGCTGCCCAACCCGGGCTATCAGAAAAAGAGCTTCATCCACAAGTTCCACGAGATGGGATTCGACAACGCCTACGCGGACGCGGTGATGGCACCGCTCGGTCCGCAGTTCACCCTCAACGAGCTCAACCAAAGCGTGGCCACGGTGCGGCACGAGCAACCGACCGAGAACCACGAATACATCCGCACGCTCGAATGCATCCAGTGGTTGGCGGACTCGAACTACGAGCTGCGGTTTTCCTGCAAACTCGGCGTGAGCGAGCGCATCATCTGCCCGGTCTCGGCCAATGAAAGCAACGGCATCGAAGACGCGCGTTTCGTGCGTTTCACCGAGGACGACGGCTCGGTGATGTATTACGCGACTTATACCGCCTACAACGGCCGCGCGATCCTGCCCCAACTGATCGAAACCCAGGATTTCCTGCATTTCCGCGTGCTCACCCTCAACGGCAGCGCGGTGCAGAACAAGGGCATGGCGCTTTTCCCGCGGAAGATCAAAGGCTGTTACGTGATGCTGTCACGCCAGGACGATGAGAACATCCTGATCATGTTTTCGGACTACCCGCACTTTTGGAACGACCCGCAGGTCTTGGTGCGGCCCGCCGAAGTCTGGGAGTCGGTGAAAATGGGCAACTGCGGTTCGCCGATCGAAACCGAAGCCGGTTGGCTGGTGATCACCCACGGGGTCGGGCCGATGAGGAAATACTGCATCGGCGCGGTGCTGTTGGATCTGGACGACCCCACCCAGGTGATCGGCCGCTTGCGCGCGCCGCTGATTTCGCCCGAAGGCGTCGAGCGCGAAGGCTATGTGCCCAACGTGGTTTACAGCTGCGGCTCGCTGCGCCATGGCGAAAAGTTGATTCTGCCCTATGCCTTGAGCGACAAGTTCACCGTGATCGCCAGCGTCGACCTGGAAGGATTGTTAGAAAAGCTGACCCAAGGCTGAGGCGCTGATCTCTATACACATTTCCCGCAGGGCCGGAGGAATCTTCGGTCCCAACGGGACCTTGCATCACAGCCCGGCACACCGTGCCGGGTGCTTGGAATATGCATGGGATCCCGTCCTGCAGGAACGGTTCATGCCATGGGTCGGTATCGGTATCTCTCCCGCATGAAGCGTCCCTTCAGGACGCGCGGATCTCAAAGAATCCCGACCCGGCACTGCGTGCCGGGCTGTGATGATCCGCACCGTTGGGGCGAAGAGCGCGGAATGCAGGTAAAGGTCAGGGCTGGGGCAACCGGGCCACAAAAAAAGACCGCCGGGGCGAACCCGGCGGCCTTGGATGGGGAATCTAGCGAGTCTTATTGACCGCCTTGAGGGGCGCCCTGCGGTCCGCCTGGGCCACCTGGGCCGCCTTGTGGCATCGGGAATGGCATGCCTTCCGGTGCGGCCGGCGCGTCTTCGATCTTGGTGAGTTCCAGTTCGAAGATCAACACACTGTTAGGGGCGATGTCGGCGCTGCGGCGCTCTTCGCCGTAAGCGAGGTTGCTGGGCATGAAGAGTTTCCATTTGGCACCGACCGGCATGGTGGTGAGCGCTTCCTTGAAACCTTCGACGACTTGAAGGGTCATCGGCACCGGCTGGCCTGGAGGCGATGCGTCGAATTCCTTGCCGCTGATGAGGGTGCCTTTGTAATTGACGAGGAACTGCTTGTTGTCCGCGGCGCCTTCCTTGGGAGCGACGTATTTTTCCTCACCACCCTTGGCCAGCACTTCGTATTGAAGGCCGCTCTTGGTGGTGATCACGCCTTCGCGTTTGGCGTTGGTTTCGAGGAATTTTTTGCCATCCTCGAGATTCTTGGCGGCCATTTCCTTTTCGCGGGTTTGGAGCATTTCGCCGAGGGCTTCCATCGCGGCTTGCAGCTTGGCTTCTTCGAGTTCCGGCTTGCCGCCCTTGACGGCGGCCATGAATCCCTTGAGGAAATTCGCGGTATCGAGATCTTCGGCACCGACGCCGAATTTGCCGAACTGCTGGGCGAATCCACCACCCGTGCGGTAGCCGAGGGCGTAGGAGGAATCGGTCTTGACCACCGCGGGATCGAGCTTCGGCTTGGCCGGCACTTCGATCGGAGGCGTGGTGGCTTCAGTGGCGGCGGGGGCTTTGGCTGGCGCCTCGGCGGCCGGCGTCTGGGCGGAAGTGGTGGCGATGAGACCGAGGGCTAAAGCGCCAGGAATGAATTTGCGGATCATGGATGTGTTGTTGGAAGAGCGCGGAACGTAGGCAAGGGATTCGAGCCTGTCCAGAACGGGTTTTCGGGAAACAAAACGTGCCGGCCAGCCGCTTTTGTCCAAAAATTTTCAGCAGCGCTTGCCAATTCGAGGGGTTGACAGCGGCGCGCGATCTGTCGAGCCTCCGCCCATGAATTTCATCACGAAATCCCTGCGAGCCATGATCCCGCGCGCGGCGGGCGTGGCAATAGCCATCTCAGCCACCACCCACGCCGAACCCGTTATGCCAGAAACACCATCCGACGTCCAAGCCGCCCCCGCCGATGCCTCCAAAACCGCATCCGGCCTCACCTCCAAAGTCCTGCAAGCCGGTAAAGGCGAACAAAAACCGTCCGCCGAAGACACCGTCACGGTGCACTATTCCGGTTGGACCACCGACGGCAAACTCTTCGACAGCTCGGTCCAGCGCGGCCAGCCCACCAGTTTCCCGCTCAACGGCGTGATCAAAGGCTGGACCGAAGGCCTGCAACTCATGGTTGAGGGCGAGAAGCGCCGCTTCTGGATTCCCGCCGATCTCGCTTACGGCGAAAAACCGGGCGGCGGCCGCCCCGGTGGCCTGCTCGTTTTCGACGTCGAGCTTTTGAAAATCAAGGCCGCGCCCAAGCCACCCGCCGTCCCCGAAGACGTCGCCGCCGCTCCTGAAAGCGCCGAAAAAACCGCTTCCGGCATCGCCTCCCGCGTGCTCACCAAGGGCACCGGCACCACCCACCCGAAGGCCACCGACGAAGTGAAAGTCCACTACACCGGCTGGACCACCGACGGCAAACTCTTCGACAGTTCGGTGATGCGCGATGAAGCCATCGTTTTCCCACTCAACCAAGTGATCCCCGGCTGGACCGAGGGCGTGCAACTGATGGTGGAAGGCGAAAAGCGCCGCCTCTGGATCCCCGGAAAACTCGCTTACGGCGAAAGCCCGCCGCCAGGCGCACCCGCCGGAACCCTCGTCTTCGACGTGGAGCTTCTCGAAATCGTGAAATGACCCGCCACGCGGCATTTCTTCCCACCGCGCTGGCCGCACTCGGACTTGTTTCGTGTGCGGATCCCGCCGGCCAAGCCCCGGCTGCCGTCACCCGCACGGCGCCGGCGGCCGACCCGCGCGAGCTGATTTCCACCAAGCCCCTCGCGGAAAACCCCGCCGACGCCGGCCGCGTCACCCGGATTCCGTTGGGCACTTTCTTTGAAATCCAACAATCCGGCAAAGTCCTGATCTTCGATGTCCGCCCGTCGTTCATCTACCAGTTAGGCCGCATCCCCGGCGCGGTCAATTGGCCGCAGGGCCGCTTTGAAAGCCAACTCGCGCTTCACGAAGCCCAAATCCAACAGGCCGCCCTTGCCGGCAAGCCCGTCGTCCTCTATTGCACCGACCTCGCCTGCCCCGATGCCCGCGAAGTCGCCACCCGGCTCGCCGCCCGCGGCCATTCCGTCGCCGTGCTCGAAGGCGGTTGGGATGCCTGGAAAATCGGCGGCCTGCCCACCGAATGACTCTCCTTCCATAACACCATGTCAGACACCTCATTCCCCAACGTCACCGTCGATACCAAAGCCAACGTTTATTTCGACGGCCGCGTCGTTTCCCACACCGTGCATTTCGCCGATGGCACCAAGAAAACCCTCGGCCTGATCTATCCGGGGAAATTCCACTTCGGCACCGCCGCTCCCGAGCGCATGGAAATCATCGCCGGCGCCTGCGAAGTGGTGCTCGATGGCACCACCGAAACCCTCGCTTACGAATCCGGCAGCGCCTTCGACGTCGCGGGCAACAGCGGTTTCACCATTACCGTGGCGGACGGTATCTGCGAATACATCTGCTCGTTCCTTGTGGCCTGATGTCACTTCCGGCGATCATGAAAAATCTCGCCGGATGCATTTTGGCAGCGACGCTATTCAGCTCCTGCGGCATTCGTCTTCCCGACACGCCGGTCCCGGCGTATCGGGAAGTTGATCGCAAATTCGTCTCCCTCCAGCCGGAAAAGGAGCCCGATGTCCTGATCTGGCTCATTTCCGATGAGATTCATACCGGCATGGTCTTTCCCTACGACTGGCTGCTGGAGTCCGGATTCATTCCGCCCGCCGGTTTCGGCAATCCCCGCTACGTCACCCTCAGCTGGGGCGACCGCACCGCCTATGTCGAAAAAGGCCTGCACTCGCCCGGTAAACTTTTCCGCGCGCTGTTCACCCCCACGCCCTCGGTGATGGAACTCATCCCGGCCAATTGGAATGTCACCGAAGTTTGCCCGCACCAACGGATTTGGCGAAAACTCATCCCCCGCGGGCGCGGCAGCGATCTCGCCGCCTTCCTCAATGATTGCAGCCGCATGGGCGCCGATGGCCGCCCGCAAGTCTGCGGCAGCTCCAGCTGGGGCGGCGGCGTTTTGCTCGAATCCCGCCACATCTATTTCGTCCCCAGAATGTGCAACACCTGGACCTGCCAGGCGATCGAATCGATCGGTGGCAAAATGAACCCGTGGCTCGCCATCACCGCCGATGGTCTGATCCGCCAGGCGGAGCGCCCGCCCAACGACTTCGAACAAATCTGGTGGGGCGGCGGCCTCGCTCCCGCCGATCTGCGTTGATTGATCATCACTTCCTCTCCCGTCCGGTTGAAAAATCCACTTCATTTGGTGCATCTTCCCCCGGGAACGCCAAGGTCCTCGCCGGCT